>NZ_JABULD010001056.1:0-705 GCF_014060985.1 Pseudomonas sp. MD195_PC81_125 | reverse complement strand
TCGCTCAGGGCTCGGGGTTTCCTTTCGCTGCGGGATTCATCCGGGGGGGGCAGCGCCTACGGTTTTGCTTCGCTGCACCTCCTCTCGCTGTGTTTGGCTGCGCCAAACGGTCGCTGCGCTCCCACCCCCGGATAAATCCCTCCACTCAGCCTGCCGACGGGCCCTCAGATCAAGAGCGGTACTCGAGCTAACGCTCATCGTGTTGAGTGGGGCGCTTCGCCGCAGGGGGTGTGCACGAATAAAGTTGTGGGAGCCAGCCTGCTGGCGATGGCGGCCTGACAGCCGACCGATTTCTAACTGAATACACCCAATCCCCTGTAGGAGCTGCCGAAGGTGCGATCTTTTGATCTGCTTTGGCTTTGGCTTTGGCTTTGGCTTTGGCTTTGGCTTTGGCTTTGGCTTTGGCTTTGGCTTTGGCTCTGGCTTTGGCTTTGGCTCTGGCTTTTGATGTGGCTTTTGACCTTCAGCCCCTTCGGCAGGCCGAGCGAAGGTGTCCATCAGGGGGAAGGCGCGCAGCGCCATGCGGCGAAGCCGCATACATCGAGAGGAGGTGCAGCGAAGCAAACCGTAGGCGATGCCCCCGGATGGACACCGTAGCGAGGGAACACTGAGCCTCAGGCGAAGTGGCCGTACGCCGGGGSAAAGCCTTTTKGGGTTACCTTTTTCGGCGTGTAGGAAAGACTCGCTGTAAGAGCGAAACCGCCA
>NZ_JABULD010001055.1:0-638 GCF_014060985.1 Pseudomonas sp. MD195_PC81_125 | reverse complement strand
GATATTGGCTGCAAGCAGCTGTATCACGACCGCGAGGAAGTGACCTGTCATTTGCGTCGGCATGACATCAAGAAAGCCAAATCCCGCTGAGTCACCATTAAACCCTGTGGAAATGTCTCTGGTGAGGGGATTTATCTCCGAGGGGAGTGCAGCGCATCCCCACTCTTTGGGGCCGCTTCGCAACCCATCGGGGATAAATCCCCCTCGCTACAGATGACTGAGCACCCGGCAATGCGCGACAATGCCGGCCAGTTTCAGGAGTGAATCATGAGTGAAATGATCGATACCCCGGTCGACGGCACCCTCGACGCCACCGGTCTCAATTGCCCGGAGCCGGTAATGATGCTGCACCAGCACATACGTGACCTGGTGCCGGGCGGCCTGCTCAAGGTGATCGCCACCGATCCCTCGACCCGTCGCGATATTCCCAAGTTCTGTGTGTTTCTCGACCACGAACTGGTGGGGCAGCACGAAGAGGCCGGTACTTATCTGTACTGGATCCGCAAGAAGTCCAATTGAATCTGGACAAAAAAAAGACCTGCATGTGCAGGTCTTTTTTTATGGCTGATCAGCCCACCGAACGACTGATCCGAATACGCTTGCGTGCACTGCGCGTCAGGCGAATCGACAACATCAGC
>NZ_JABULD010001054.1:0-644 GCF_014060985.1 Pseudomonas sp. MD195_PC81_125 | reverse complement strand
CGCGCAGAAGGCATAGACATAGAAGTCGAACCATTCGACCAGGTTGCCGGACGAAGCACCGACAATGGCGAAGATGCGCTTGCTGCGCTCCTCGCCGGTGTAATGAGCGGTGGTAGTTGTCATTGTTTTTTACTCTGAGGGGACAGGTGAGAGTCTAGACACACTTCGCAACAATCCCGTTCCACAGATATATCCACGAGGCATTACACAGCCCCTCTTCTGAAAGAGGGCTTTTGTGGCGAGGGGATTCATCCCCGATCGAGTGCGCAGCACTCGCAAATCCGGCAGACGCGGTGTGTCAGTTTCACCGTGAAATCCGGTCTTGGGGCTGCTTCACAGCCCATCGGGGATAAATCCCCTCACCACAAACTCACTCCAACGGAATGAGCTGCGATCAATAATCGAAAAACACCGTCTCAGCCTCAGTGCCCTGCAAAATCACATTCCACTGATAAACCCCYGCCGCATCCGGCTTCGCCAGCAACGTGGCGCGTCGCTCGGCCGGCACACATTCGAGCAGCGGATCATTGAGTTCGCGGCTCACCTTACAAAGTAGATGCGTGTCAGCAAGTGCTTGACCAAGCCACGGGCAAACACCAGCACCACCAGATGCGGCGCCTGGGTCGTGCCCCTTCAGGCCCTCG
>NZ_JABULD010001053.1:0-646 GCF_014060985.1 Pseudomonas sp. MD195_PC81_125 | reverse complement strand
GGGGTATGTCGTTTTGGGTGTGGCGGCTGGCGGTTTCGCCCTTACGGCGAGTCACCTTTTCCAAACGCCGAAAAGGTAACCGAAAAGGCTTGCTCCTGCGTTCGGCCCGCTCGCTGGGGCTCGGGGTCCCTTCGCTGCGGGATCGATCCGGGCGCAGCGCCTACGGTTTGCTTCGCTGCACCTCCTCTCGCTGTGTTTGGCTGCGCCAAACGGTCGCTGCGCTCCCACGCCCGGATCAATCCCTCCGCTCAGCCTTCCGATGTCGCCCGTGGATCAAGATCAAGAGCTGCAGCCGAGCTAACGCTCATCCTGTTGAGTGGGGCGGCATGCGCCGCGTGCGGGTTGTACTTAATTTTCCCTGTAGGAGCTGCCGCAGGCTGCGATCTTTTGATCTTGCTTTTGTGGGAGCTGGCTTTCCAGCGATGGCGGCCTGACAGCCGACCATGTTCTGGCTGAATGCACTCAATTTACCTGTGGGAGATCAAGAGCGGTACTCGAGCTTGCGCTCATTGTTTTGAGTGGGGCGGCTGCGCCGCATGGGGCATACACAATCAAAACTGTGGGAGCTGGCTTTCCAGCGATGGCGGCCTGACAGCCGACCATGTTCTGGCGGAATGCACTCAATTTACCTGTGGGAGATCAAGAG
>NZ_JABULD010001051.1:0-584 GCF_014060985.1 Pseudomonas sp. MD195_PC81_125 | reverse complement strand
CACAGGTCATCCGCTAACTTTTCAACGGTAGTCGGTTCGGTCCTCCAGTCAGTGTTACCTAACCTTCAACCTGCCCATGGATAGATCGCCCGGTTTCGGGTCTATTCCCAGCGACTAGACGCCCTATTAAGACTCGCTTTCGCTACGCCTCCCCTATTCGGTTAAAGCTCGCCACTGAAAATAAGTCGCTGACCCATTATACAAAAGGTACGCAGTCACAGAACAAAGTCTGCTCCCACTGCTTGTACGCATACGGTTTCAGGATCTATTTCACTCCCCTCTCCGGGGTTCTTTTCGTCCTTTCCCTCACGGTACTAGTTCACTATCGGTCAGTCAGTAGTATTTAGCCTTGGAGGATGGTCCCCCCATATTCAGACAAAGTTTCCTCGTGCTCCGTCCTACTCGATTTCATGACTAAGAGACTTTCGCGTACAGGGCTATCACCCACTATGGCCGCACTTTCCAGAGCGTTCCGCTAATCTCAAAGCCACTTAAGGGCTAGTCCCCGTTCGCTCGCCACTACTAAGGGAATCTCGGTTGATTTTCTTTTTCCTCAGGGTACTTAGATGTTTTCAGTTCCCCCT
>NZ_JABULD010001050.1:0-598 GCF_014060985.1 Pseudomonas sp. MD195_PC81_125 | reverse complement strand
GACCATGCTTCCTGGGGTTTTGGGTGTTTATCCGTTGCTTTCGGGTGTTGCGGCTGGCGGTTTTCGCCCTTACGGCGAGTCACTTTTGCAGACGCCCAAAAGTAACCAAAACGCTGGGCCCCGGCGTTCGGCCCTCGCTTAGGCTCGGGTTCCTTCGCTCCGGGATTCATCCGGGGGCATCGCCTCCGGTTTGCTTCGCTGCACCTCCTCTCGATGTGTTCGACTGCGTCGAACGGTCGCTGCGCTCCCACCCCCGGATAAACCCCTCCACTCAGCCTGCCGAAGGGGCCGGCACGGCAAGATCAAGAGCTGCAGCCGAGCTAACGCTCATCCTGTTGAGTGGTGAAAAGCATGCGGTCTGCCTGGACTGCTTTGCTTTTCTGTGGAAGCGAGCTTGCTCGCGAAGGCGGCCTATGGGCCGACCAATTTCCAACAGACCACACCCAATCCACCTGTGGGAGCTGGCTTGCCAGCGATGGCGGCCTGCGAGCCGACCAATCTCCAACAGACCGCACCCATTCCCACTGTGGGAGCTGGCTTGCCAGCGATGGCGGCCTGACAGCCAACCAATCTCCAACTGAACACACCCAATCCACCT
>NZ_JABULD010001049.1:0-550 GCF_014060985.1 Pseudomonas sp. MD195_PC81_125 | reverse complement strand
CAATCAACGGCTTGGGGGCCTTGCTGACGGGGCTTTCAGGGTTGCGAACGTGCCTTGGGCAGACATCGATCCAGCGTTATGTAGTGCGCGCTGCGGCATACTACATGATGAGTTGCGCTTGTGAAAATCAGACTAATTACGTCGTTCTGCGACCTCATGACGCATTGCGGTCACGTCGCGGAACGGGATGTTCTCAAAAAACCAGCAGATTGTTCCAGTTAAATATAAAAAGTTGTACACATAAATGCTTTCTGCCTGCTATGGCATCCCCCCCTGCGGKTGCACACTTTCTGTAGTGAGGGGGGATTTTATCCCCCGATGGGGTGGGCGAAAGCGCCCCCCCTGCGCGCTGACAGGGTAGACCGAGCTGACAGGGTTTACGGCTGCTGCGCAACCGATCGGGGGATAAAATCCCCCTCCGCCACAGGTTGCATCCAAAAACCAGGACACAGGTCTGCTGCCTGGGCTGAATCAAACCCTTGCCTATTACTTGCCTTTCTATAACAAAATCATACAAGAGCTGCGCCATGGATCATCTCGTACTCACTGT
>NZ_JABULD010001048.1:0-525 GCF_014060985.1 Pseudomonas sp. MD195_PC81_125 | reverse complement strand
AGGCTCGCTCCCACAGGTAAATTGAGTACATTCCGCCAGAACATGGTCGGGCTGTCAGGCCGCCATCGCTGGCAAGCCAGCTCCCACAGTTTTGATTGTGTATGCCCCCATGCGGCGCAGCGCCCCATCTCAAAACAATGAGCGCAAGCTCGAGTACCGCTCTTGATCTCCCACAGGTAAATTGAGTGCATTCCGCCAGAACATGGCCGGCTGTCAGGCCGCCATCGCTGGCAAGCCAGCTCCCACAGTTTTGATTGTGTATGCCCCATGCGGCGCAGCACCCCACTCAAAACAATGAGCGCAAGCTCGAGTACCGCTCTTGATCTCCCACAGGTAAATTGAGTGCATTCCGCCAGAACATGGTCGGCTGTCAGGCCGCCATCGCTGGAAAGCCAGCTCCCACAGTTTTGATTGTGTATGCCCCATGCGGCGCAGCCGCCCCACTCAAAACAATGAGCGCAAGCTCGAGTACCGCTCTTGATCTCCCACAGGTAAATTGAGTGCATTCCGCCAGAACATGGTCCG
>NZ_JABULD010001047.1:0-558 GCF_014060985.1 Pseudomonas sp. MD195_PC81_125 | reverse complement strand
CCAATCCTAATCCAGTGCCACCTTCAGCTCGTGAGCGACTATTATCCACTCGATAGAAACGATCGAAGATATTAAGCAAGTGATGGCGTTCAATTCCCACTCCGGGATTGCTTATTGAAAGGGAGACTTCTTCGGTTCGCGTTTCAATGGAAATAACAACCGACTCTTCTATCGGGCAGTGACGAATGGCGTTTGATAAAAGATTCGAAATGGACGCGCTGAATCATGAGTCGATCGCCTGAAACTTTACCCTGACCACTGACGGTTATGCCGACGCACTTTTCTTCAGCCGAAAGAGAAAAAAGATCAATTACTTTTAAAGCTTCGTCTTCCAGCAAAATGTTTTCGAATGGTACAAGTGCGGCTGGGTGACTTACTTGGGCTAAAAAAAGCATATCAGATATAATTCTAGTGACTCGCCCCAACTCTTCGGTGCAAGACTCTAGTACAGACTTATACTCCTTTACTGAGCGATCACGAGAAAGAGTTACCTGTGCTTTCCCCATAAGGTTCGTAATCGGTGACCGCAACTCATGCGCCAAATCATCTGAAAACTGA
>NZ_JABULD010001046.1:0-516 GCF_014060985.1 Pseudomonas sp. MD195_PC81_125 | reverse complement strand
TTGAGATGCTAAAGTGAACCGGTGAGTAAAGTTGCCTAAATGAGTGTGGTGGTATTTTCAATTAAGTATCGAGACTTTATAATAAATGCGTATCTTGATAATAGAAGACGATCCGAAAACCGCTCATTATTTGCGCCAGGGTCTGACTGAAAGCGGCTTTATCGTTGATTGCATACAAAACGGAATCGATGGCATAAACTTAGTCTCCCAACAGGCTTATGACCTTGTAGTACTAGACGTAAACCCCCGCAAAGTGACGACTGGGATCTACTTGTAAGTATTCGCGAGGTAATTATTACCCCGATCATGATGCTTACCGAGAAAGGTAGTGTTGAGGATAAAGTCTTTGGGTTTTGATCTAGGCGCTGACGATTACATGGTCAAACCAATTGAGTTTCCTGAGTTGTTAGCTAGAGTCCGTACTATAATGCGTCGAACTGGGTCGTCGGCATCGCTAAATGTGCTTCGCGTTGGCGATTTGGAGCTCGATCTGGGTAGGCACAGGACCTTTCGCGC
>NZ_JABULD010001045.1:0-511 GCF_014060985.1 Pseudomonas sp. MD195_PC81_125 | reverse complement strand
CCCAGAGCTCCCGGCCATCCATGCCTGGCAGGCCCGAAGGGTTAAAAGCGTCTTATAAATGAAACACCGCCCTCGGCTACTACTCCCCGCATTTCGASTTAGGCACGAGGAATCACTGTGAAGAACTKGRCGTTGCGCATCRACGCATTTTGGCGAGCTTTTGCGGTGATTATCGCCATCATGTTGCTGATGGTCGTTGTTTCGTATTCCCGCCTGCTGAAAATCGAAGCCAGTGAAAGCAGCGTGCGTGATGACGCCGTTCCCGGCGTCTATTACAGCTCGATGATTCGCGGTGCGTGGGTCGACAGTTACCTGCAGACCCAGGAACTGCTGGGGCTCAAGGAGGGGCAGGGCATCAGCAGTGAAGATGCGGCGGACTACAAGGCGTTCGAGACGCGCCTGCAAGAGCAGATGGCCAACTATCGCAGCACCGTCACCACCGACGAAGACCGGGTCGAGTTCGCTGCGTTCGAGAAGGACCACGACACCTACATGCAGATTCAGGATCAGG
>NZ_JABULD010001044.1:0-500 GCF_014060985.1 Pseudomonas sp. MD195_PC81_125 | reverse complement strand
YTGAGGAAGTTTTTTGTAGGCGATCGTACGGATGGATGCCTCGTCTAGCCTCCGGCATATCCGCTCCAGCTTCTTCGTGAACGACTCGCGGGGATAGCGCTTTTCGAGTGCGGCCATGCTCTTGTCTTTTCACGTAGGGTGACGAGGTCAACCGTATCACTACACGCGACCAAATCACCATTAGCAGACGATACAGTCGTTTCGTATCCCGGATTATGCAGCTAAAGTGAGACGGCATCTGGCCATCATGGACGGCACTGGGGCAGAGCATGATCGTTTTCTTGAGCTCCTCAGCCAGTACCGTACCCAACAATTAAACAGGGATTTGTCATGAAAAGAATTATGGGTGTTTTGTTAGCTGTCCTCCTAAGTTCTAGCGCTGGCGCGGAGACGAAGCCGGTTACGGTTAGCCCATTCCAGCAAGGGTTTATTAACGTGGTCAAGGACTACGCAGCACAATACGAGCAAGCGCCCAACGAACTAAAGAAGTCAGCGTTGGT
>NZ_JABULD010001043.1:0-636 GCF_014060985.1 Pseudomonas sp. MD195_PC81_125 | reverse complement strand
AAAGTATTTGCTCAGCATCGTCCTCATGAAGGAGCGCTGCCAGCCATGACCGAACGCAGTGATGTCGCCGTTGATCATCAACGGTACGCTGGCCTGGCCGCCCATCTCGTTGCGAAACTGCGCAATACTCGCGAACTGATTCTCCACCAGCCATTTCGAGCGTTTTTCAAAATCCGCGCTCGGCTCATCTTCACCACTGTCCGATTTTTCCGTCCACTGGGTATTGCGGGGTCCGAGGCAAATACCATGTGCTGCGGAACACCCTCATTGGCACTGGCGAGAGAGGTCAGCGATAACAGGTACAGACAAGCGAACAGTCTTTTTAACTTCCTTGATTTTCATAACATTCCATTATTGCGTTAACTTTCAAAACACGAACATGCAACTAGCACGCTGCAGAACAGCCACCAAGCTATTCGAAAATAATAAAAAATTAAAAGCCCTCAATTAACTAATTATATTTCTACGTTATTGGCATAGCCGTTGAAATTAATACTTTGAGACACATGTGCGGTGGACGCGTTTCAGCATGCTCTGTAGGGTCTGCCACAGCCCGGTGACCCGCACCGGAGCCACTTCAAGGATGAAGCCGCTATGTTGAATAACGACAAACATTGTCTTCCGGTTGATCAGCCG
>NZ_JABULD010001042.1:0-527 GCF_014060985.1 Pseudomonas sp. MD195_PC81_125 | reverse complement strand
AGGCCACGTAACAACATCAGACATCTCCCCCGCAAAGTCCTCGGCATTATAAGCAACGGCGGCGCTATGGAATCGGCATTCGCCAAAAGCAATGGTCGGTTGACCGGAGCAAAACGCCATGATGATCTACAGTGGTTCGCAGGGCGGTCAAATCCCCCACCTGAAAAACTATAAAACCGATGAACCCAAGGAGAGTCTCAATGCCCTATGTTCCCGTTGCAGAGCTCAAAGATTATGTCGGCAAGGAACTCGGACGTTCCGAATGGCTCACCATCGATCAGGAGCGTATCAACCTGTTCGCCGAAGCCACCGGGGATTATCAGTTCATCCATGTCGATCCGGTCAAAGCCGCGCAAACGCCTTTTGGCAGCACCATTGCCCACGGTTTCCTATCGCTGTCGCTGATCCCGAAACTGATGGAAGACATCCTCGTGCTGCCGCAAGGCCTGAAGATGGTGGTCAATTACGGCCTGGACAGCGTGCGTTTCATCCAGCCGGTGAAGGTCAATTCAAAAAGTGCGCCTGAA
>NZ_JABULD010001041.1:0-513 GCF_014060985.1 Pseudomonas sp. MD195_PC81_125 | reverse complement strand
AACCCTACAATGATCTGGTGAATGAGCCTCATACTGGTACTTCCGGCCTGAACCGAGCACTCCCGCTGGAGTGGCTCAAATCCCTGAAGCACGACAGTGAACTGAAAATCAGCTTTTGGGTGAATCTGGCCGGCGACGCAGACTTTGCCACAGCAATATTGTTCCCGGTGCGAACATACCTGATCAAATCACTCTCTCTGACCGCACCAAAATTGCTCGACTTACCCGGTGCAACCCTCAATTTCGATGATATTGCCGATAGCGGTGCACGTATCGAAGTTCCGATCTATACCGGAATGTCCCCCGGGCAGTCCGTCAAGGTCGAGTTGGCCGGTGCGGGAGGTCATTACACGACTGCATCCACGAATGTCGATACCATCAAGCCCCTGATTTTTCTGGTTCCCCGATCAACATTCATTGCCAATGCCGCCCGGACAGTGGCAATCACCTATCTGGTCTCGTCCTCCAGTGAGCAGAATCAGCCACTGCGGTCGCCAAGCCTTGATCTGAATA
>NZ_JABULD010001040.1:0-520 GCF_014060985.1 Pseudomonas sp. MD195_PC81_125 | reverse complement strand
CTGTATCGCCACGACACCCTTAACGAAACCCTGCACGACAACCTGCACGAACTGTTCGGCGAGTCGAACATCGAGACTTTCGAGCATTTGGCGCTGATCGTGCGCAAAGGGCATCTGGTGGATTTCAAGGGCAACGATGTGTACATGCCGCATTTTGAGCGGCTGACCATGCCGATCTGCTTTATCAGCGGCGCGGAGAACCAGTGTTACCTGCCGGAAAGCACGCTCAAGACCTACCAGCGCGTCTGCGCAGTCCACGGGCCGGAGCGTTACAGCCGGCATGTGGTGCCGGGTTACGGCCACATCGATTGCATGTTCGGCAAGAACGCGGTGGTGGATGTGTATCCGATCATCCTTGAGCACCTGGAGAAAACGGCCCTCGGTTGAGATCGATTACTGATTTCTGTGTTGAGGAGATTCTCTGTGGCGAGGGGATTCATCCCCGATCGGCTGCGCAGCAGTCGTAAAACCTGAGCGCGCGCTGATCCTGACAGACCGCGCTGGCGGGGGTTTTGGGGGC
>NZ_JABULD010001039.1:0-509 GCF_014060985.1 Pseudomonas sp. MD195_PC81_125 | reverse complement strand
GTTTTGAAAAGCAAGCATCGGTTTGATCATGAACACAAAAAAGGGCGACCGCAAAGTCGCCCTTTTTTTTAATCTGAAATTGTATACATCCGCTCCGAAGAGGTGTTCGCCCAGTGTAATGGCCTGGCAATCCATGCACCGGTAAAGAGCCCTGACACTGGGCGAACGGGAAGGATTTTAATAGAAGTTGGCGGATATGTCGTCATACACAAAGGTAAATTTTATGTACGAAGAAGTTAATAGATATTTATCGACGAAATCCTTTCGTGAAACTTTCAAAGCACGGCTCAGCTCATTTCAGATGATTGTTCTCATACAATAATTTGTACAAGAACAATCATCTGTAGAGTTAATACTCAGCTTTCATGCTGACTGGTCACTTTTAATACATCGGTATAAGTGACAACTACGCTCTGCCCTACTTTCAGATCTTTCAGCTTGGCTTGGATTTCAGGCTTTTTCACGTCGAGGGTTTTTCGACTGACCCTGCGGGTTTTGCAGGGTCACCT
>NZ_JABULD010001038.1:0-699 GCF_014060985.1 Pseudomonas sp. MD195_PC81_125 | reverse complement strand
TTCAGTTCAAACATCTTTGGGTTTTTAAGAAACCCTAAACTTGGCTCAGCAATCGTTGGTTACATCTTTGATTTCTCGCGGAGTAACTTGTGATGCTGATAATCTTGCTGACTATCAGTCTGACTCCACAAGCACCCACACGAATTGCTTTGATTCAGTTGTTAAAGAGCGGTTTGGTTAAGATCTTTCGTTCTCAACCGAGGCGCGCATTCTACAGCAGCCTCATTTGCTGTCAAGTGATTATTTTCAGAAGCTTTCGAAGAATTCTTCAACAACTTCAACCACTTGCGCTTCCGATCTCTCGTTAGCGGGAGGCGAATTCTACAGCGTTACACGCTGCTGTCAACACCTCTTTTTCACCGCTTTCGACCGAGAAGACCGAACCGTCAAAAGAGCCAAACATCACCGCTCTTTCAACTCCTTCCAGGCTTCGATGAACTGAAGCAACCCGCTGCCGAAACCTGCATAACTCGTTGAATCTCAAGGAGTTTTCCGTTTCGACTGCGCCGGAAGTGGGGCGAATTATAGACCTCCAGAATCTGCCGTCAACCGTTAATTTCAGTTTTATTGCAAAACCTGCTTTTTAGCCAATAAACGCGGGATTCGACGGGCAACAGTAGGCACACGCAGCAGTAAAAGCACTGCACCTAATAAAGGCATAGATCGTCCACTCCTTGAGATCAGCACGCACGATCCACA
>NZ_JABULD010001037.1:0-576 GCF_014060985.1 Pseudomonas sp. MD195_PC81_125 | reverse complement strand
CACGGGATGTCTGGCTAGTCGTTTATCCAGATCTGCGCCGGTCCCCCGCAGTGAAAGTCGTGATGGACTTCCTGGTGGGCTGTATTCAGGCAGAGCCGCAGTTGGGCTAGTTATTCATGACGTTCATGCCTCGTATCCGAAGAGTCGATTTCACCACCGAGGTGAAGCTCTATAGCATTTTTCTCCACGTTAACTGGCAATGACCTGGAGATAGAGCGGCATGCATGTATACCGTTTTGGCGAGACATCGGTGACCAGGGTCACCGAGCAACGCGGCCCTGGATTTGCCCCCGATTATTTGTACCCCGACTGGGATCCACAGGTGCTGCAACAGCATCGCGCATTGATGGAACCGGATTGCTTTGATCCGCTGTCGCAGCGTTTCATCGCGAGCATTCACACCTGGGTGGTAAAAACGGCACACCATACGATCCTGATCGATAGCTGTGCAGGCAATCACAAGGAGCGACCAGGTTTGCCACGCTTTCACCAATTGGAACTGCCGTTCCTGGAGCGCCTGGCCGAAGCCGGAGTGACACCTGAATCGGTGGACTACGTGATGTGCACGCACCTGCA
>NZ_JABULD010001036.1:0-515 GCF_014060985.1 Pseudomonas sp. MD195_PC81_125 | reverse complement strand
GAGGATGCGTTCGATGTCGTTGCGCGTCGCTTCGATGCTCGACGGCAGCGCTTGTTCGACCAGATAGCTCTGGGCGAGGCGGTTGACCACCAGGGTATAAATGCCAACCACGATCAGGATGCTGACCAGCAGGGCGGTGCCCATGCTGAGAATCAGCTGCCATTGAATACTGCGTCGCCACAACTGCATGGAGCACCCCCAAAGAATAAGTGGCCGAAACAATGCAACAGCCGTGCCGATTGTATACAACCTGATCGACAATCTATTCTTTGGTTGTGCGCAACCCCATCAGCCCTGATTGATGGTCTTGGCGATGGTGTCGACCGTGGCGCTGACTTGCTCTTGGTAACGGTCGAGTTCCTGCTGGTGCTGCTTCTTCATTTCGATCTGCTGCGAGCACAGGTTCATCGCTGCCAGCACCAGCAAACGGTCACCGATCAGCGTCGGGTATTTTGCGTTTTGGTGTCGGCCAGTGCGGCCTTGAGCATCAGTGCGGCGTCCAGCAGGGTCTGTTT
>NZ_JABULD010001035.1:0-549 GCF_014060985.1 Pseudomonas sp. MD195_PC81_125 | reverse complement strand
AGCCGTTTCGTGCGCCGCCCGGATGCGCCGAAAAACCTTAAAGAAGCACTGTTAAACCACCTGATTCTGGAGCAAGGCTGATGATCGCAAAGGAACGCATTGCCTTCGTTGACAACCAACTGAAGAACTTCAAAAACAGCCTGACGATTTACCAGAAGCAAACCCATTCCTGGTATGCAAGTCTGGCTGATGAAGTCAGCCATAAAACCAATAAACCCTCCCTGTTGGGAATGGAGCGAATCCTCAAAGCAGGCGGATCATCGACTGCGGTAAGCATGACTGATGATAATTTCAGTGTTGTGGCTCAATGCCCATTGAAAGGTCCTTTGCTAATCGAGAGCAAGTTCGAATCGCTTTACGACATTCCTCTGGGCGATATCGAAGTTGAGGTCGTTGCAGTGGATGGCGGCGCTATCCACAAAGTCAAACTCGATGCTAAAGGTAAAGGTAGTTGGTCAGGTGGTGTGCCGGGAAAAAATTACATCATCCGCGTTCACAACGAAGTGACACCTGCGCAGATCGATACGCTGTTCGACTCATACAAGGGAC
>NZ_JABULD010001034.1:0-700 GCF_014060985.1 Pseudomonas sp. MD195_PC81_125 | reverse complement strand
CAAACGCAGCTAACCTCAGGTTTTTTAATGAGAAAAATGCTTTGACAGAAGGTCGGCATAGTATAGAATGCCGGCTCGCTTAGGAGGGGTTCCCGAGCGGCCAAAGGGATCAGACTGTAAATCTGACGTCTACGACTTCGAAGGTTTCGAATCCTTCCCCCTCCACCATTTTTTAGCGTGAGCTGCAAGCTCCGCGGGTATAGTTTAGTGGTAGAACCTCAGCCTTCCAAGCTGATGATGCGGGTTCGTACTTCCGCTACCCGCTCCAAGTTTGCAGGTTGTGCAAAGTGTTACGCTCTTGTAGCTCAGTTGGTAGAGCACACCCTTGGTAAGGGTGAGGTCAGCGGTTCAAATCCGCTCAAGAGCTCCATATAACAAGGCAGATATGAAAATATCTGCCTTTGTTTTAATGGTAGATATCGTTCGTCTAATTCTTCTGTTGAGGGTGTTATCGATGGCTAAGGAAAAATTTGATCGTTCCCTGCCCCACGTCAACGTAGGGACCATTGGTCACGTTGACCACGGTAAAACCACTCTGACCGCTGCTCTGACTCGCGTCTGCTCCGAAGTTTTCGGTTCGGCCGTAGTTGAATTCGACAAGATCGACAGCGCTCCAGAAGAAAAAGCTCGCGGTATCACCATCAACACCGCGCACGTTGAGTACAACTCGAACATTCGTCACTACGCTCACGTTGACTGC
>NZ_JABULD010001033.1:0-546 GCF_014060985.1 Pseudomonas sp. MD195_PC81_125 | reverse complement strand
CCCCTTTCGGGTCTTGTATTCGCCCACTCCCGACATAACGGGGTTTTTCGCAGGCGTAGAGAAACCGCAGACGAAAAAAAAGCCGCATGACTGTCGGGTGCGGAGGACCGCTCTGGTTGAGGCGTTTCTTAGGCGCCGGGTTGAGATCCTAGGGTGTCAATGCTTTGCGGTCAATACTCCAAAATCGTTCAGCGTTTTCCGGCCAAAAATACGTAGGCCGTATACATCTAAGCCAAACGCATTTTTGATTTCAGTAGATAGGAGTTCTCTGTTTTTGTGCCGCATTCCTGAATGACCGGCACTCGCCTTTCCTGCAAGAGGGGTTTGTTGAATATTCAGATCTCGCTCAAATGACTGTGCAAGAAACCGCCCAGAACGAATACGGACAATCGATATCCTGGAAACACTAGGTCAGGTTTTCGGGGCGGCCGTTCCTATGTAGACGGCAGTGAAATCCAATTTTCATGACACACCGATCGTAGGTTATTATTTTTTGGGAGTGGTGAGGCGGGGGGGAAACACGATATCTGCGGACATATAAAACCT
>NZ_JABULD010001032.1:0-586 GCF_014060985.1 Pseudomonas sp. MD195_PC81_125 | reverse complement strand
GGTCGTGCTCTACCAACTGAGCTATTCCCGCATTGGCGTCCCCTAGGGGACTCGAACCCCTGTTACCGCCGTGAAAGGGCGGTGTCCTAGGCCACTAGACGAAGGGGACACACTACAACATTCACTCCCTGCCGCGTTTCGCTGTGTGCTTTACGCTGCAAGTGGCGCGCATTCTATGGATGGTTTGAGAGGTCGTCAACCCCCGAATATAAATTTATTTAAATCAATGACTTCGACCTGCTTTACGAGAGCATTCGGGCTTTTCCGTCGCCCGACGATTGACGCCTATATTCCGCCACTCGCCAAGGCGTTATAGTCCGCAACACGATGATGGCAATCTGCGCACCTTGCGCCAGCATTCATATAAGCAGTGTGCAGCCGATATACACAGAAGCTGCTGAATCAACTCGTCGAGCGGCGCTGGGCGCCCAAGTGCCCAGCCACTACACTCGCATGCGAACCCTATAAAGAGGTCTTACCGGTGACACCACTCATGATCACCCTGCTAGTCGTAGCCGGGATCGCAATTCTGATCGCCATTGGCTACATGAACCATGTGGTGGAAAACAACAAACTGGAGAAGGCC
>NZ_JABULD010000375.1:0-504 GCF_014060985.1 Pseudomonas sp. MD195_PC81_125 | reverse complement strand
AAGTGGCGGTCAAGCAAAATGCGCAAGGCACAAATGCGCATGGCTGCTAGCCGTCCTTATGCGGAACGTATCCGCCAGGTAATTGGGCATCTGGCCAACGCCAACCCGGAATACCGCCACCCGTTCATGATCGACCGTGAAGTAAAGCGCGTCGGTTATGTCGTAGTGAGCAGTGACCGTGGTCTGTGCGGCGGCTTGAACACCAACCTGTTCAAGGCCCTGGTCAAGGACATGGCGGTAAACCGCGAAAACGGCGTCGAGATTGATCTGTGTGTTGTTGGTAGCAAGGGTGCGGCCTTTTTCCGTAACTTCGGCGGTAACGTCGTTGCAGCTATCAGCCACCTGGGTGAAGAGCCGTCGATCAATGATCTGATCGGCAGCGTCAAGGTGATGCTGGATGCCTACCTGGACGGCCGTATTGACCGCCTGTCCGTGGTATCCAACAAGTTCATCAACACCATGACGCAACAGCCTACCGTGGAGCAGTTGATTCCACTGGGTGGC
>NZ_JABULD010001031.1:0-583 GCF_014060985.1 Pseudomonas sp. MD195_PC81_125 | reverse complement strand
ATTATTTTTATTCGGCTCAATCCGAGCCAACACAAACGCTCAGTTACTTTGTTCACACTAGCACCATTAAATCGCCACTACGAGTCTCAGCTGGCTCAACGCGAGCAAGAAAAAGCAAATTAGAGATAGCATTTAGCAATTTGCATTGATATTCAATTTAGCATTTGCTAATATTTGCCTGCATTTCCTTTGCCTTACGGCGAACCTAGAGCACTTCTCCCCTATCGTGAACGCCAACGAACGCGGCAGAACCTTGCTCGTCTGGAGAAATTGCCTCGTAGACATCCACAAATGAGAGGACAAACCGTGACCAATGCAAACAAATTCGCGGAGTTCGGCCAACGCCCGATCGACCTGGGCATGGCGATGAAGCGGGAGCAGACGACCGTAAGGAAGCTTCAGAAGCTAGCCAAAGCATGCGGCCTCAAGCTACTGAATCTTCGATCAGTATCCAAATCGGAGCAGCAGAATGGCTAAAACAATCCTGCGCACTCATCGAGATGGAGTCCACTTCTACCTGAACACTGAAACCTCCTCTCCCAGTACTGGGCACCGAAATCGTTACCGACTGTTAAAGACTGAG
>NZ_JABULD010001030.1:0-511 GCF_014060985.1 Pseudomonas sp. MD195_PC81_125 | reverse complement strand
TCTTCTGCCAAGTCACGACGGATGGCGCTGATTGCCCACGACAGTTGGTCGGCGTTGTGCATTTGCTGGTAGGTCAAGGCGCGCTTGAACACTTTGCCTTCGCTGCTGCGCAAGGTCAGCAAAATCCCGCCATCAGGACGCGGTGCAGTGGTGACGTTGAAGTTGGAGAACAGGGAGGTAAATTTTTCTTGAATCAGGCTCATGTCTTTCAGCTCCGTATGCACTTGAAGGGCAAGCATGCACAGGAGGTTGCAGCGATTGTGCCAGCATTTGAAAAATAAAAAATCCTTTAAAATCAATGGCTTAAAAATCATGAAATTTGCACGGGTCGTGCAAACTGCATGAATGGCCATCGTGCATCCTGCATTTTGCGGGATTCTCTTCAGTTGGACGGAACCAAATGGCAAAGGCGCAATCTCCGCTGCCAGGCATGAGCGGGCGGATACAAAACAATTGCAAAAACCGCGTGTACAGCTTGAGAAGCGCTGTCGTATTTTCGATCCCCGACCTT
>NZ_JABULD010001029.1:0-500 GCF_014060985.1 Pseudomonas sp. MD195_PC81_125 | reverse complement strand
CGGCACCTTGATGGCGCCAGCATTGAGTTTTTTCCTGTGATGCCGTATCCTGTTTCAATGTGAATGTCCTCAGAAATGTTCACTGCTTCATAGGCCTCAAGCGTTGGCGCGCTTGGGGCTTTTTTCTGCCTTCCGTTTTTCATGCTCCATCTCCTGCTCTAACGATCTCCTCAGCCGATAGACAATTTCTCCGCTAAGGCTACGGCCATTTTCTGCAGCTCTACTTTCAAGCAATGCTCGCATCTCCAAAAGCATGCGGACAGCAGTGGTTATTTTGGGATTACTCATTTCCGCTTCCTTTGTGTCGTTTCCTTTTGTGCAGTTTTGCTTCCTTTGTTTCACTTGTCAACACGCATGTGTCTTTTGTTGCATCCTACCTAGGGTGGGACGTAGGCTTTGTACATTGATATCGGTGTACAAAGGCCTCAATGAACAGCTCGTTTGCAAAGAAACTCGCCCTCCTAAGAGCCGAAAAAGGGCTGACCCAGCGTGACCTCGCC
>NZ_JABULD010001028.1:0-540 GCF_014060985.1 Pseudomonas sp. MD195_PC81_125 | reverse complement strand
TGAACGGCAGGCGCAGCTCTTTGGCCAGCAACCGGCCGATGGTGCTTTTTCCAGCGCCCATCGGTCCTACAAGAATCAAATTTCGCACAGAATCAACGACTCACAGCAATCGCCTGGTTATTCATGATACGCGGAGTGAGAAATACCAGCAGCTCGGATTTTTTCTCCGAAACCACATCACGCCGGAAAAGGCGGCCAAGAT
This sequence comes from Pseudomonas sp. MD195_PC81_125, assembly GCF_014060985.1. NCBI lineage: Bacteria > Pseudomonadati > Pseudomonadota > Gammaproteobacteria > Pseudomonadales > Pseudomonadaceae > Pseudomonas > Pseudomonas sp. MD195_PC81_125. Next base: position 338 of record NZ_JABULD010001028.1, on the reverse strand, counting down.
ACGGCACATCGCCAAGAAATGGCACCTTATCTACGACCTTGCTTTGAGTATTTGAGAAAACGCCCCCAATCACGATGGTCTCACCGTCGTTTACCAGTACTTTGGCGTTGACTTCGTTCTTCTTGATCGGCGGCACATCCTGCACCTTGTTCAGGTAGTCCGGTTCGTCCTTGGTGACCTTGACCTCCATGATGATGCGGTTGTCGGGGGTGATCTGCGGCGTCACTTCCAGCGACAGCGAAGCCTCCTTGAACGACACCGACGTCGCACCGCTGGAACTGGCTTCCTGGTACGGAATCTCGGTGCCTTTGAGGATTTTCGCGGTCTCCTTGTCGGAG
>NZ_JABULD010001027.1:0-698 GCF_014060985.1 Pseudomonas sp. MD195_PC81_125 | reverse complement strand
CTGCGTTCCATTCGTGCTTTTTGATCAAATGTATTTTGCGCCGACGCGGCTTATTCCGCGCGAGATGGATGGTTAACCTGCCGCCATTCGTTTTCCCATCTTTCCCCAGCCCAATGGCTGCGCGAGGCGTTCTGATGAAAAAAGTGTTGTTGCTCAATGGCGGCAAGAAATTCGCCCATTCCGACGGTCGTTACAACGCGACCCTGCACGAAACTGCACTGAGCGTGCTGGATCGTGGTGGCCTGGATGTCAAAACCACGTTCATCGATGAGGGTTACGACGTCGCTGAAGAAGTGGCCAAATTCCTCTGGGCCGACGTGATCATTTATCAGATGCCGGGCTGGTGGATGGGCGCGCCGTGGACCGTGAAAAAGTACCTCGACGAAGTCTTCACCGAAGGTCATGGCAGCCTTTATGCCAGCGATGGCCGGACCCGTTCCGATGCGTCGCAGAAGTACGGCAGCGGCGGCCTGATTCAAGGCAAGCAATACATGCTGTCGCTGACCTGGAATGCACCGCAGCAAGCTTTCGACGACCCGAGCGATTTCTTCGAAGCCAAAGGTGTCGACGCGGTGTATTTCCCGTTCCACAAGGCCAACGAGTTCTTGGGCATGACCGGATTGCCGACGTTTCTCTGTGTCGATGTGATGAAGCGGCCGAACATCGAGAATGATGTGGCGCGGTATGAGCAGCATCTG
>NZ_JABULD010001026.1:0-536 GCF_014060985.1 Pseudomonas sp. MD195_PC81_125 | reverse complement strand
AATATTGGTTTTTTCAACTGCTGTTTTTGTTAGTTTGCTTCAGGTCAGTTATTTAATAAGTCTGGCGCAATAGAACGATAAATAACCAATGCCAAGTTGGCAGGAGATGATATGGATATCAGTTCCAATACACGTTTAAGTCAGAATAACGCAGTGGCCGTTAACAATATGTTATTCACCGGCCTGGAAGGTCGGGCCGAGGCCGATAACAACTTTGTGAAGCACTGCATTTATCTCGCGCAGATCAAGGCGGACGGCGTTTATAACAGCAGTACTCAGCCTGCGCAGTGGTTCGATCATTTTGCCGGCATCCTCTGGTCGTTTGGCTGGAGTCTTGAGGAACAGCCAGTGGTGCTTGTGCAGACGGCGTTTTCCGGGAGTGTGCAGGAGGCATGGCGGCGATTGACTGCGCCGTTGCTCGCGCGTTCTCAACTGACCCAGGTTGAAGCGGGACTTGCAGCGCTGGAAAAAGATGCCGCATTGTTGAAGCAGTTTTCCGCGCTGAGTGGTCAAAACCTTCAACTCGCAATCTTTTT
>NZ_JABULD010000715.1:0-620 GCF_014060985.1 Pseudomonas sp. MD195_PC81_125 | reverse complement strand
CCCCAAGAACATCGGTACGGCCCCAAAGGCCGCCAAGACAAAAAAAAAAAGGGCAACCGAAGTCGCCCAAAAATGCCTTGCGTGCTCATCAAACCCGAAAAGACCTACTTCTTGCGCTTATGCGCGTCCTTCCAGATAAAAAATCCAAACCCTGCAAAAAACAGAACCATGAGACCTACGGTCAGAACCCCGGCAAACACCACGTTATCGAAAAACATGACTGTGGCCTCCTGGCCCCTGCTTTGCTGCGATGGAGCTAAGTTAACCAATCGCGCAGGCGCAGAAATTGACCAGGATCAAGTCCGGTCAACACAGAGGATAAAGGCGGGAAAATAACTGACCTGCATCAAAGGATGCAGGGGGAGATCAACGCTTTTTTCGGTTTCTTTTTCGGCTTTTTCTGGGTTTTTCCCAACGGCATGGCCTGCTCGAAGGCCTTGCGCACTTCGTTCAGCCGCTTTTCGTTGAGATCATGCACACGCTTGGCGCGTTCAGTGCCGAGGTCGATCAGTTTTTTCATCTTGGCTCATGGCGTTCAGCGCATCACTTGGAAGAAAACACAACTGCCGCATCAGCGGCAGGGCTGCGCCAATCATGCAGCCTGACACCCGGCACCCCGA
>NZ_JABULD010001025.1:0-844 GCF_014060985.1 Pseudomonas sp. MD195_PC81_125 | reverse complement strand
CAGTCAGTGTTACCTAACCTTCAACCTGCCCATTGGATAGATCGCCCGGTTTCGGTTCTATTCCCAGCGACTAGACGCCCTATTAAGACTCGCTTTCGCTACGCCTCCCCTATTCGGTTAAGCTCGCCACTGAAAATAAGTCGCTGACCCATTATACAAAAGGTACGCAGTCACAGAACAAAGTCTGCTCCCACTGCTTGTACGCATACGGTTTCAGGATCTATTTCACTCCCCTCTCCGGGGTTCTTTTCTGCCTTTCCCTCACGGTACTAGTTCACTATCGGTCAGTCAGTAGTATTTAGCCTTGGAGGATGGTCCCCCCATATTCAGACAAAGTTTCTCGTGCTCCGTCCTACTCGATTTCATGACTAAGAGACTTTCGCGTACAGGGCTATCACCCACTATGGCCGCACTTTCCAGAGCGTTCCGCTAATCTCAAAGCCACTTAAGGGCTAGTCCCCGTTCGCTCGCCACTACTAAGGGAATCTCGGTTGATTTCTTTTCCTCAGGGTACTTAGATGTTTCAGTTCCCCTGGTTCGCCTCTTGCACCTATGTATTCAGTACAAGATAACCATCTTGTGATGGCTGGGTTCCCCCATTCAGACATCTCCGGATCAAAGTCTGTTTGCCGACTCCCCGAAGCTTTTCGCAGGCTACCACTCTTCTATCGCCTCTGACTGCCAAGGCATCCACCGTATGCGCTTCTTCACTTGACCATATAACCCCAAGCAATCTGGTTATACTGTGAAGACGACATTCGCCGAAAATTCGCAAAACTCTTAAGAGTCACTCACAAATTTTACCTTAGCCTGATCGTTACCAGTGAAAGTAACGTTCAGTCTA
>NZ_JABULD010001024.1:0-794 GCF_014060985.1 Pseudomonas sp. MD195_PC81_125 | reverse complement strand
TTCCTTTACAGATCGAAGGCCCATCTGCAGGTGCAGTCTGGAAAAGGGTTACCCTAGAGGGCTGGATTGCAAATGACTATCCCTTTTGTCATTTTTCGGGCCGGGACAGTGGTGTTTTTCAGACCACGGTGCACGAGGAAAAGTCGGGGAACCTCTTTTAGAGCGGTTTTCTGCGACGAGTGGTCAAAACGCGCCTCAGCCTTTATCCAAAGCGTCCGCAGCCGGAAAATGCGCGTTTTTACCGGTCGATTGCACATCCATTGTTGTTGCACCCCGGTCTTTCTGGTATAAAGCAGCGCTCTTTTCTAGGGGCCCGGTTCCTTCACTGTAGGTGTAGCCGGTAAGACCTCTAAAGAAACGCGGCGCCTGGCGCCAAATGACTGAGAGATTAAGCGGCCAACCCATGCCGGGTTGGGCATGTGGTTTTAGAGGGCTGAGGCATGTCGAGAGTATGTCAAGTTACCGGTAAGGGTCCGGTAACCGGGAATAACATTTCCCACGCAAACAACAAAACCCGTCGTCGTTTCCTGCCGAACCTGCAGCATCACCGCTTCTGGGTTGAAGAAGAGAAACGTTTCGTACGCCTGCGCGTTTCCGCCAAAGGCATGCGTATCATCGACAAGCGTGGCATCAGCGTTGTGCTGGCCGAGCTGCGTCGCGACGGCAAGATTTAAGGGAGCTAATCATGCGTGAATTGATTCGTTTGATTTCGAGCGCCGGTACTGGTCACTTCTACACTACCGACAAGAACAAGCGTACTACCCCGGACAAAATCGAGATCAAGAAATATGATC
>NZ_JABULD010001023.1:0-923 GCF_014060985.1 Pseudomonas sp. MD195_PC81_125 | reverse complement strand
GGTGTCGACAGTGTCGGTAACGGTGGTCGAAACCGGGGTTTTGTCCGCCACCAGATTTTCGTAGTTGCCGCCGGTCACACCGGTGATCGAGTTGCTCAACGGCTCATGACCGTTAAGCGCATCGTTCGGCGCGGTGGTGGTCACGGTGCCGGTGGTTTTACCCACTTCGATGGTGATCGTCTGACCGTTGGCCAGGGTTACAACAACCGGTGAGCCGGTGACCGGTGCACCGACTGTGGCGGTGTAAGTGACGGTGCCACCTTCAGCCACCGAAGTATCGGCGCTGAGCTTCACGGTCGAAGTATCGATGGTGTCGGTGACTTCGGTCACGGCCGGGACGGTGCTCGGTACCAGATTTTCGAAGTTGCCGCCGGACGCATCCTTGATCGTGACTTCGACTTTGCCGGCGTCCTTGTAGACGTCATCGGCTGGCGCCGGAACGGTCACGGTGCCGGTCGTTTTACCCGCTTCGATGGTGATCACCGCGCCGTTCGACAGGGTCACGGTGACCGGCGTACCGGCCGGGTTGGTCAGCGTCGCGGTGTAGACGATCGAGCCACCTTCCGCCACGGTGCCAGTGGCACTCAGCGACAGATTGGTGGTGTCGACAGTGTCGGTAACGGTGGTCGAAACCGGGGTTTTGTCCGCCACCAGATTTTCGTAGTTGCCGCCGGTCACACCGGTGATCGAGTTGCTCAACGGCTCATGACCGTTAAGCGCATCGTTCGGCGCGGTGGTGGTCACGGTGCCGGTGGTTTTACCCACTTCGATGGTGATCGTCTGACCGTTGGCCAGGGTTACAACAACCGGTGAGCCGGTGACCGGCGCACCGACGGTGGCGGTGTAAGTGACGGTGCCACCTTCAGCCACCGAAGTATCGGCGCTGAGCTTCACGGTAGAGGTATCGATGGTGTCGGTGACTT
>NZ_JABULD010001022.1:0-539 GCF_014060985.1 Pseudomonas sp. MD195_PC81_125 | reverse complement strand
GTTCGGTGGTCGCTTTTCTTGCATCCGACGGTGCGGCATACGTCACTGGGGCTACAATCCCGGTGAACGGTGGGATGTACATGTAAGTAAAATGTGACGGATTGCTTCAAAAAAATGTCATACGAGCTGTCTAAAATCCGTTATAAAGCTGCAATCTATTTATAGGCAGAGGGCCGCAGGGTTTGAGGAGTGAAGCTTTCAGTTGAAAAGCTGAAAAGCCTTTCTATACACTTACCCACTGGCCAGCTGCCTGAATTTGTCCATTAGGAGTGAAAACAAGGTATGAGCACCATCGAAGAGCGCGTCAAGAAAATCGTTGCCGAGCAACTGGGTGTTAAAGAAGAAGAAGTGGTCAATACTGCTTCCTTCGTTGAAGACCTGGGTGCCGACTCCCTTGACACCGTTGAGCTGGTGATGGCTCTGGAAGAGGAATTCGAGACCGAAATCCCTGACGAAGAAGCTGAGAAGATCACTACTGTACAAGCTGCAATCGACTACGTTACTAGCCACCAGGCGTAATAGTTTGTAATCGTTGTCTG
>NZ_JABULD010001021.1:0-678 GCF_014060985.1 Pseudomonas sp. MD195_PC81_125 | reverse complement strand
TGCTGGACTAATGCTTTTGCTATGACAGGGCACTGTGCCATCAGTATTTTTGACGGGTGTTTTTCTGACGCCTCTGCTTCAATGGCAACCATTGATCCTTCCCAAGGATGAGAACTCCCATGGAAATCACCGGTAACACAGCTTTTTATGCGGGTTTGAGCACCATTCAAACCGGGCAGAATCGTGTCGATCAGGCCGCCAGCCAGATCGCCAATAATACGATCGAGCGTTCGGTTACCAGCCAGTCTTCCGAGGCGCAGATTGATCGCCTGCGCGGTATCGACCGCAGCCAGCAAATGGATCCGGGCAGCGCCATGGCCGAAATGGCTCAAGGCAAGTTTCAGGTGGAGCTGGGCACCAAGGTCGCCAAGGCTTCTGATGAAATGCTCGGGACGATCATTGATACGTTTGCCTGATTTATCACATTCATCGTTTGCCGAACGCCGCGCTTTGTCGCGGCGTTTTTCGTTGTAAGTCCTTCTCCCTCAACTAATCTTTTTTCATTACCCGTGGCGCTTTGCAGCCCATGGCCGTTAGCTGTGTCCGGCGTTTGAAAAAAGTCATGACGAACGGCAAAAGATCGACGCTTGACAAGATTTCGGCGTAAACGTATGTTTCAAACAACTGTTTGACCGTCATCAACAAATCAACGCGGTCGTTCATTCCCGGTTACATCAG
>NZ_JABULD010001020.1:0-522 GCF_014060985.1 Pseudomonas sp. MD195_PC81_125 | reverse complement strand
CGACCTAGTTGGCAAAGGAAGTAACCGCACGCTTGAAAAACTTGAGATTGAAAAGCGCTTTTGGCAAAGCCAAGGTGTTGATTGGAAAATCGTCACAGATGAATTTTTTACACGAGATTTGATAAAAAATCTTGGACTAATCAGAAATACTCGAAGCTCCCTCGCGATTTAATGAAAGTCCCTTTGCATTCGAGTTTTATCGAGTGCCTAGCAAACAGCCGGGAATATTCGTGGACTTTGGCCACCTGTCTAAGAAAAATAGCGTCCCTTCTGTCCATCTCTTATCTAGACGCTCAGGCAATTTTCTTCCATCTGGTTTGGAACAAGGTACTGAAAATAGATTTGATTAACACTCCTCTCCACCTTACTAGTCTAGTTCCTGAATTCGAAGTTTTCCAGATCCCTGTCCAAGGATCGTTGAAGGAGAAAATGTCATGACTGTCCTCGTTAATGAGGTTTTTGAGCCTGTTACCGATCTGTCGGTCATCGCTACGATAGCTAGGCTCATTTACCAAGATGAAA
>NZ_JABULD010001019.1:0-651 GCF_014060985.1 Pseudomonas sp. MD195_PC81_125 | reverse complement strand
ATGCACAAGACAATAAAAATAAGACGAATCGACTCACGCACAATAAAAACAAGACGGCGAGAGGCGCAGCTAACTGATTCTTTTGGAGAGGCGTTGTATTTGGGGCTAGCCCCACGACCAGGCCGAGAACAACAAAAACTGTCCTAAGACAGAGCCTGTACTGGTTGGATCGCAAGATCACTGCAACACAGCGACCAAAGCAATCCGTTTGCTCTTGGCTCCCGATTGGGAGGGTCATGAAGGAAAAGCTTCATGGCGAGGGCACTCAACAAAAACAAGAAGCCCGAATCAATAATAAAAAAGAGCACGCAACTACTTCTTGGGGAGCTTCGGCTCCCCTTGTAGTTTCTGTCTTTCGGCAAAAACCTCCGTTTCGACCCTGCCCGATGCCTGTAGCCTGCGGCCTGCAGCGCAAATCTGCTGCGTCCTACACCATCCCCCGACTAAATGCTAGAATCTGCGCCCATCATGCGGTCATTCTTTGGTATGGCCGAACATTCCTTCAAACAGTGCATCCCATGCTGAAGAAGCTGTTCCAGTCATTCCGAACACCCGTGCGTCGTACGCAACACATCCGCAGCACTCCTGAAGTGCTCAACAGCGGCCAACATTCGCTGCAAAAGGGGCAATTCAGCCGCTATGCGGTGAATA
>NZ_JABULD010001017.1:0-635 GCF_014060985.1 Pseudomonas sp. MD195_PC81_125 | reverse complement strand
ACCGTCGTGGTGCGCGAGTTTCGCCGAGTATCTTCAGCCTCCCAGGAAACCTCAGGGTTTGGAATCAATCCAGCCTGCTGTCGCTCTCCCTGAGCAATACCTGTCTCCCATTGAGCGGCCGCTAGGTCTGGGTTGTTGGAAAATGCAGTTTCAAGCGCTTGATCCATTGTGAGCATTTGAGCGTTTGCGGCTAACAAAGGAGCATTCAAAAGAGCAAGGATCGAAATAAGACCTGCTTGTAGCATGGTTTTATGCGTGATTGGGTGAGCAATAAACTTTCTAAACCGAAGTAATTCCATCATTCCCCAAAACCTTTATACAAAAAGAATTTCCCATGAGGCAAATATAATTCCGTACACCTATCAACAAGGTGACTGAAGAATTACAAATACGTTATCTAACGAATAAGCCTCACTTAATGCATTAGGATTAGGGCAATAAGTGCTCGCACCAAGCGACATCCCTAGACAAAAACGGGAGGCGGCTCTTGTACTACAGGGTGACGAGGGTCGCACGAAACCTTGTTAGTTTTAAACTCTATGATCCCATGAAAATTAAAAATGCAACCAGAATCCAACGTTTAAACAGAATGGTTAACTTTAAACAGATTCTAACGAAAAGAGCATTACGAACCA
>NZ_JABULD010001016.1:0-602 GCF_014060985.1 Pseudomonas sp. MD195_PC81_125 | reverse complement strand
TTGCGTCGACGAGGCGCACCCTACATTTATATGGCCGAGACGGATAACACAGGCCTGCCGTTCACACTGAAAATCATCGAGCGCAATGCATCGTTTCTCAGTGATCCCGACGAAATCTGACATCAACGTTTCAGCATTCAACACTTACGCCACTGAACAGCCCGGCTGTTTAGTTATCAGCATTCAAAAGATCGAGTAATACCATGAGCACCAATCAGGAAAAATCCTTTATTGCAACATTGAGCACTCGCTATGGCTATCCACACTTTCCCAAGTTGACGTATGGCAGAAAGGTCACGACTCCACGACCCGATTATGAAGCCTTTACGTTTTCCCACCACCTGGATGTTTCAAACTATCTCTTTCTCAAGCCAGATGTTGCACCGGACGCACTGACCCTTTACTTCCGCTGCCTTGATGACTACTACACTATTTATATCTTTACGCCGGGCGAGTACTACTACAGAACCATCAGCCGTGAAGAAAAAGACTTCCTGAACTCTTATGCAACCGAAGATGGGGACCAGACCACATTCAACCTGCTCAATGCCAAGGGCAATATCATCACGCTGGATCAGATCGACACGGATACGCCCACTGTC
>NZ_JABULD010001015.1:0-722 GCF_014060985.1 Pseudomonas sp. MD195_PC81_125 | reverse complement strand
TGATCTTGCTTTTGATTTTGAAAAGCCAGGATCAAAAGATCGCAGCCTTCGGCAGCTCCTACAGGAGATTGGGTGCGGGCAGTTGGAGAGTGGTCGGCTGTCAGGCCGCCTTCGCTGGCAAGCCAGCTCCCACAGTGGGGTTGGAGGTGGTCAGTTGGAAACCGGTCGGCCCGTAGGCCGCCATCGCTGGCAGGCCAGCTTCCACAAGATCAAGATCAAAAGATCGCAGCCTTCGGCAGCTCCTACAGGAGATTTGGGTGCGGGCAGTTGGAGATTGGTCGGCTGTCAGGCCGCCTTCGCTGGCAAGCCAGCTCCCACAAGATCAAGATCAAAAAGATCGCAGCCTCCGGCAGCTCCTGCAGGAGATTGGGAGCGGGCAGTTGGAGATTGGTCGGCTGTCAGGCCGCCATCGCTGGCAAGCCAGCTCCCACAAAAATCAACAGCAGACCGCATCCGCTTCTCACCACTCAACAGGATGAGCGTTAGCTCGGCTGCAGCTCTTGATCTTGCCGTGCCGGCCCCTTCGGCAGGCTGAGTGGAGGGGTTTATCCGGGGGTGGGAGCGCAGCGACCGTTTGGCGCAGCCAAACACATCGAGAGGAGGTGCAGCGAAGCAAACCGGAGGCGATGCCCCCGGATGAACCCCGCAACGAAGGAACCCGAGCCTGAGCGAGGGCCGTACGCCGGGGCCCAGCGTTTTGGTTACTTTTGGGCGTCTGCAAA
>NZ_JABULD010001014.1:0-792 GCF_014060985.1 Pseudomonas sp. MD195_PC81_125 | reverse complement strand
CCGGTCGGATCTCCGCATTCCGGTCACTTGCCACTCGGTCGGGACGCGTCGGAAAAAACCGACAGACATGCTCCGGCCGAAACAGGGGCGCGATTCTCCGTGATAAATGAGCAGAAGCAAAGACTTAGCTGAGGAATGGTTGTACGGAGCAGATCAGCGGGTTGTCGTTTTTGGGAAAATAGCTGTCGGCTTCGGATAAGTGAAATGTCGTTTTTCGACAAGTTCCAGCGACAACTCCACCGGCAAGACGATCAGATTGATCGAGCGAGGAGAAATCCGAGTGACATGCAAAACAGGCCGAACGCCAGTATTCCCCAGATTGGGTACATATCGCCCTTGTTTTTGATGCGCATTCTTTCAACGTCCTCATCGTATTCTCGATCTGCCCGATCAATCATGGCCTGACGGTCAAATGTACTCATGGTGATTTCCTTTTTAGAGAGTGGGTTTGAATGGTACAAACGCGAACACTTAAAACTTGAGTGAAAGTCCTACTACGGCCGCTGTTGCGGTCAACACCCCAGTGACTACCGCAAACGGATAAAAATACGTATCCCACCTCAACTTCTTTTCTTCCGCCATAAGCTTTTTTCTCTCGGCCGCCAGTTTCCGTATTTCACTCATTATCCTTTCGAGTTCCAGGTGTTCTCGATTGTTTTGAAGCATTTGCCTTCCTTGGCTGTTGGTAGTCACTGCCCGAGCTACTTTGTGTCCCCATGATTTCGCGTTCATCACCATTCCGGTAGCAGACGCATCTGCCAAATTCGTAGGCAAAAATCCGCGAAAAACGTA
>NZ_JABULD010001013.1:0-582 GCF_014060985.1 Pseudomonas sp. MD195_PC81_125 | reverse complement strand
CTCGTTTGGGCATGGTTTGCATTTATACGGCCCCCAATATTTGGCAAGAGAAATACTGAACGATATGCACAGAGTCTATATCGTTTCATTCTCAAAGGTTCTCCTGCAGAGTTGGCAGTGATTGCAGATGAGCTTGTCCACTCTGCTCGTCCGCTTATTCGTTATGCTTTCGATAAGACTGAGATCCAAAAGCAACGGAAGCTTAATCAAAATAGGTGGAAAATTAAAAAATTCAAAAGTTGGGGCTTATGCGAACGACTTGCTGTTGCTTATTGCTGACAAAAGACTTTGTCGAGCAATAGTGGAATCTTCACCTGGTACTGCGCTTGCGATATTTCAAGAGATTGGAGATACGAAAAAATATGGTGTTCAAGTCGAAATTTTTTCAAAAAATATTATCAATGAAGCTATTTTAAACAGAGATTCATTTCTCTATCACGAAACAGAAGAGTACGATTCTGGGTTGATTGGTCACCACAAACCTCTGAGTCATGCAATGTTCTCGAATTATCTAATGGTTGAGAATATTGGGACGCTTTTGGATCCGGATTTGATGGGTAATTCTAAATGGGATGCTGGGCA
>NZ_JABULD010001012.1:0-566 GCF_014060985.1 Pseudomonas sp. MD195_PC81_125 | reverse complement strand
GGATCAAAGTCTGTTTGCCGACTCCCCGAAGCTTTTCGCAGGCTACCACTCTTTCATCGCCTCTGACTGCCAAGGCATCCACCGTATGCGCTTCTTCACTTGACCATATAACCCCAAGCAACTCTGGTTATACTGTGAAGACGACATTCGCCGAAAATTCGCAAAACTCTTAAGAGTCACTCACAAATTTTACCTTAGCCTGATCCGTTACCAGTGAAAGTAACGTTCAGTCTATCTTTCTATCACATACCCAAATTTTTAAAGAACGATCTAATCAAAGACTAGAAATCAATATTCACGCCGGAATATTCATTTCTAAGCTCTAACAAGCAGAAGCAGTTAATGGTGGAGCCAAGCGGGATCGAACCGCTGACCTCCTGCGTGCAAGGCAGGCGCTCTCCCAGCTGAGCTATGGCCCCATACAAAATTGGTGGGTCTGGGCAGATTCGAACTGCCGACCTCACCCTTATCAGGGGTGCGCTCTAACCAACTGAGCTACAGACCCAATTTCGAGCGCGTAACTGATTAGCTCAGAGCTATCAGCTTGGAGCTTAAAGCTTGCTTCT
>NZ_JABULD010001011.1:0-651 GCF_014060985.1 Pseudomonas sp. MD195_PC81_125 | reverse complement strand
CGAATTGGACGTACTGGCACGACTGTCGAGATAGCGTGTTTGTAAACCATCTGGCTGACGGTGTTTTTCAGCAGGATAACGAACTGGTCGAACGACTCGATCGTGCCTTGCAGTTTGATACCGTTGACCAGGTAGATGGACACCCCAACTTTCTCTTTACGTAAAGTATTCAAGTAAGGGTCTTGTAGCGAATGCCCTTTTGACATGTGCCGCACTCCTTTAAGGATTCAATAATAAAAATAGATAATTCAGATGGCTTTGGCCGCCACACCCCCAAGGATAGACGGCAATTGCAAGGACTCAGCTCAATATGGAGATGGTCCCAAGGTATTTCAAGGCGCGTGGCAGATTGTCGCAATCAAGACTGTCCAGCCAGTGCAGTTCTTCCCAGCTGCGCAGCCAGGTGAACTGGCGCTTGGCCAATTGACGCGTGGCAATGATGCCGCGTTCCTGCATTTCAGCTAACGACAGCTTGCCATCCAGGTAGTCCCAGACTTGGCGGTAGCCTACCGCACGTATAGACGGCAACCCGGCATGCAGGTCACTTCTTTTACGCAGGGCTACGACCTCGTCGATGAATCCCTGTTCCAGCATATTTGTGAATCTTTGTTTAATGCGTTCGTGCAGTACCTGGCGATTTGCCGGAGCAAT
>NZ_JABULD010001010.1:0-925 GCF_014060985.1 Pseudomonas sp. MD195_PC81_125 | reverse complement strand
TTTTTCCTGACGGGCCAGGGCCACGCCGTCGGCGCCGTTTTCGGCCTTGAGCACTTCATGGCCGTGCTTTTCCAGCATGCCGGTGAGTTTGTACATTTCAGTCGGCGAATCATCGACGATCAGGATACGTGCCATGGTCTTCCCCATTTTTCTTGTCGACTCCCGGCCCGCTGGCCGAGCGTCACTGTACGTGTCTTACTGCGGCAAAACGGCGGCAAAGCCCGGAACGTGGGCCTGAATCGCGTCGAGCAGTTCTTCCTTGCTGAAAGGTTTGGTCAAAAATTGATCAGAACCGACAATGCGCCCCTTGGCCTTGTCGAACAGTCCGTCACGCGACGACAGCATGATCACTGGCGTGGCCTTGAACGCACTGTTGTTCTTGATTAAAGCGCAGGTCTGATAACCATCCAGACGCGGCATCATGATGTCGACAAAAATGATCCCGGGGTGGTTGTCGGCGATCTTGGCCAACGCGTCGAAGCCGTCGATGGCCGTGATGACCTCGCAGCCCACATTCTTCAACAGCGTTTCGGCGGTGCGACGAATCGTTTTCGAGTCGTCGATCACCATGACCTTCAAGGCGCTGGACTGCTGTTCCATAAGGGGGCTCTACCGTCGCCTTTGCGAATCAAATTGTCCGTTTTGCGATGAGTAATGGCTGGAAACCCTTGATGCTCAAGGGCCAGCACGCTATTCCAGCCTTTTTAGCACAGTCTCCAGATGCAATCTATCGACGGGTTTTTCCTTGACCGAAAACCCGCCCGGAGCCACTCTGGCGGCACTTTTTCAATACCGATCCGGTAGCCAATTTTCGAGGAAAACCCAATGAGCGTTCGCGTCGGGATTGTCATGGACCCTATCGCCAGCATTTCCTATAAAAAGGATAGCTCGCTGGCCATGCTGCTGGCCGCGCAGAAACGTGGCT
>NZ_JABULD010001009.1:0-927 GCF_014060985.1 Pseudomonas sp. MD195_PC81_125 | reverse complement strand
CTTTTGATTCTGGCTTTTAAAAGCGAAAGATCGCAGCCTGCGGCAGCTCCTACAGGTTATGCCGACAATTCGCGTAACGCAGCGGCGGCCAGAAATCCGGAGCGGGAACTGTAGCGCTGATCACGCCGGACTGTTTGATCTATACGCTCCAGCAGTTGCTCGGGCAACGTGGCGTTGAAGCGTACCGACTTGCCGAAATAGGGTGTGATATCAAAGTCGACGACACCCCAGATCCCACCCGCATAATCCGGGTTGTCGAGATGTGCATCAATGTCCCGAACTCGAGGCAACGGTGTACCATCAGCCACCAGCCCCTCATAGTGCAGGGCCAGAGCCTCCTGAGTGTTTTCAAAAGCTTCGGCTACCGTGCTCCCTGCGGAGAAGCACCCCGGTACATCCGGGACAATCACTCCGTAGTCCGAGTCGGCATCCTTGTGCAAAACGACCGGGAATTTCATAAACGTGAATCCTTCGTCTGACGTGTCCATAAAAGGACTTTCACTTCCAATAACGGGCTTCATTTCAACCCCGCCTGTTTCAAAATGCTGTTGATCGTCCCTTTGGGAAGGTCTGAATCCGGATGCTTGATCGTCACCCGACCCGGCTTACGCGGATGCTTGTACTGATGGTGACTGCCCTTCACTGCAACCAGATACCAACCATCCTCCTCGATCATCCTGATCATTTCCCGACTACGCATTTCCTTCGCCCTGTTCGACAGCAAGAGCGGGTCACTTTAGGGCGTAAGCAACCGATTTATACACACGATACACACCATGAGAAATATTAGCTGGGTGAACAAACGCTCGGTAATTGGTTCGACCAACGGCAGGCGCGAGCCAGCGAGAAAGGGCCTTGCCGTCCAGATACATTTGAATGCGTCGCGAAATGTGTCTGATTGAGAATGGTTGGCTTGTATTGATGTGG
>NZ_JABULD010001008.1:0-590 GCF_014060985.1 Pseudomonas sp. MD195_PC81_125 | reverse complement strand
GCCAACTGTTTGGCAGMSGMKTACTTGATCTGACCGGCAACGATCTGAATAACGTGCTCACCGGTACTGACGGGGTCAATACCCTCAATGGCGGCCTGGGCGCCGATACCATGATCGGTGGCGCCGGCAACGACACCTACTACGTCGACAACATCGGTGACGTGGTTGTCGAGACCGGCACCTCACTGACCGAAATCGACCGGGTCTTCGCCTCCATCGACTACACCCTCGGCGCCAATGTCGAGAACGTGCTGCTCACCGGCACTGACAACCTCAACGGGACCGGCAACGAGCTGAACAACCGCATGACCGGTAACGCCGGCAACAACATCCTCGATGGCAAGGCCGGGGCCGACACCATGATCGGCGGTGACGGCGACGATACCTATATCGTCGACAACGCTGGTGACATCGTCACCGAACTGAGCGGTGAAGGCCATGATCTGGTCAAGTCCTCGGTCAGCTACACCTTGTCTGCCAATGTCGAGGACGGCCAACTGTTTGGCAGCGGCGTACTTGATCTGACCGGCAACGATCTGAATAACGTGCTCACCGGTACTGACGGGGTCAATACCCTCAATGGCGGCCTG
>NZ_JABULD010001007.1:0-602 GCF_014060985.1 Pseudomonas sp. MD195_PC81_125 | reverse complement strand
TGGCAAAGAGAATATCCCGCCACCGATCATTGAACCGACTACCAATGCAACCAGTGCACCGAGTCGTAGTTTTCCGGGAGCTTCAGACATTGCATGACTCCATTGCAGGAGAGAAGAGTTCACAGCGTAGTGCCGTTGTCTGTTCAAACAGCTGACTTAGATCAGTTCATGGCCACATTCCATTGTTAATGAATGACTTATGAAAAGGCTGATGGCATAAAGCTGCTGCCCGAAGAGGCCCATTCCAGAGGCTTGCGGCAGATGTGGTTGGGAATTTCTCCTATTACTTTGGAATTATCACGCTAGTTGGTTTTCAGCTTTTGGCAAATTTTTCACATCTGTTTTCAGTACAGAATCGAATAATCAGGATTCGCGCACAAAAGCGATTAGTCGTGCTACGCGTTAGCGTTGTTGGCTATATATAAGAGGGGGGTTGGCGTTATTCAAAAAACGTACTTACGCTTTATCCGTTTAGKTTAATACCCGGAAATAGACACACCGTTGTGGCGAGGGGATTTATCCCCGATGGGTGGCGTAGCCCCAGATCCATTCAGCGCGGTGTATCAGGCAGAAACGAGTTCTCAGGTTTTTGGGGCGGCTAT
>NZ_JABULD010000288.1:0-1029 GCF_014060985.1 Pseudomonas sp. MD195_PC81_125 | reverse complement strand
CGCACACCAAGTTCACCGCAGAAGTTTACGTTCTGAGCAAGGAAGAAGGCGGTCGTCATACTCCGTTCTTCAAAGGCTACCGTCCACAGTTCTACTTCCGTACTACTGACGTGACTGGTAACTGCGAGCTGCCAGAAGGCGTTGAAATGGTAATGCCAGGTGACAACATTCAGATGACTGTTACCCTGATCAAAACCATCGCGATGGAAGATGGTCTGCGTTTCGCTATCCGTGAAGGCGGTCGTACCGTCGGCGCTGGTGTAGTGGCCAAAATCATCGAATAAGCAGTTGTAATGTATTTTTCGGGCCGGCATAATGGTCGGCCTGATTTTGTTTTAGGTCAGTAGCTCAATTGGCAGAGCGACGGTCTCCAAAACCGTAGGTTGGGGGTTCGATTCCCTCCTGACCTGCCAGATTCACTCGGTGTGTCTGGCTTTCTTTTCACAGGATCTTCATAGATGACTCCTAAGGCTGAAGCTCAAGGCTCTCGCTTCGATCTGCTAAAGTGGCTTGTGGTAGCCGCTTTGGTAGTTGTGGGTGTAGTTGGCAATCAGTATTACGCTGCTTCGCCGATCCTGTACCGTGTACTCGCATTGCTCGTGATTGCTGCTGTAGCTGCCTTTGTAGGCCTGCAGACTGCAAAGGGCAAGTCGTTCTTTGTACTGGTTAAGGAAGCGCGCACCGAGATTCGTAAAGTCGTATGGCCAACTCGCCAGGAAACTACGCAGACAACGCTAATTGTTGTTGCTGTGGTTATCGTTATGGCGTTGCTGTTGTGGGGGGTTGATTCCCTGCTCGGCTGGCTTGTTTCCTTGATTGTCGGCTAAGGGTGTCCCGTGGCTAAGCGTTGGTACGTTGTGCATGCTTACTCGGGTTACGAGAAGCATGTCATGCGCTCGCTGATTGAGCGCGTTAAGCTGGCTGGCATGGAAGATGGCTTCGGCGAAATTCTGGTTCCCACTGAAGAAGTGGTTGAAATGCGTAATGGCCAGAAGCGCAAAAGCGAACGCAAGTTCTTCCCAGGCTATG
>NZ_JABULD010001006.1:0-1581 GCF_014060985.1 Pseudomonas sp. MD195_PC81_125 | reverse complement strand
GACACGGTCATCGAAAACCAGCACTCTGGCCAGTGAAATAGATACCGTACGGTCGTCGGTGAACTGGACTCTGGGTGACAACCTGGAAAATCTCGAACTGACAGGCAGCAGCAACCTCAACGGTACCGGTAACGTCCTGAACAACCGCATGACCGGTAACGCCGGCAACAACATCCTCGATGGCAAGGCCGGGGCCGACACCATGATCGGCGGTGCCGGCAACGACACCTACTACGTTGACAACATCGGTGACATCGTCACCGAACTGAGCGGTGAAGGCCATGATCTGGTCAAGTCCTCGGTCAGCTACACCTTGTCTGCCAATGTCGAGGACGGCCAACTGTTTGGCAGCGGCGTACTTGATCTGACCGGCAACGATCTGAATAACGTGCTCACCGGTACTGACGGGGTCAATACCCTCAATGGCGGCCTGGGCGCCGATACCATGATCGGTGGCGCCGGCAACGACACCTACTACGTCGACAACATCGGTGACGTGGTTGTCGAGACCGGCACCTCACTGACCGAAATCGACCGGGTCTTCGCCTCCATCGACTACACCCTCGGCGCCAATGTCGAGAACGTGCTGCTCACCGGCACTGCCAACCTCAACGGGACCGGCAACGAGCTGAACAACCGCATGACCGGCAACGATGGCAACAACACCCTCGATGGCGGCCTGGGCGCCGATACCATGATCGGTGGCGCCGGCAACGACACCTACTACGTCGACAACATCGGTGACGTGGTTGTCGAGACCGGCACCTCGCTGACCGAAATCGACCGGGTCTTCGCCTCCATCGACTACACCCTCGGCGCCAATGTCGAGAACGTGCTGCTCACCGGCACTGCCAACCTCAACGGGACCGGCAACGAGCTGAACAACCGCATGACCGGTAACGCCGGCAACAACATCCTCGATGGCAAGGCCGGGGCCGACACCATGATCGGCGGTGCCGGCGACGATACCTATATCGTCGACAACGCTGGTGACATCGTCACCGAACTGAGCGGTGAAGGCCATGATCTGGTCAAGTCCTCGGTCAGCTACACCTTGTCTGCCAATGTCGAGGACGGTCAACTGTTTGGCAGCGGCGTACTTGATCTGACCGGCAACGATCTGAATAACGTGCTCACCGGTACTGACGGGGTCAATACCCTCAATGGCGGCCTGGGCGCCGATACCATGATCGGTGGCGCCGGCAACGACACCTACTACGTTGACAACATCGGTGACGTGGTTGTCGAGACCGGCACCTCGCTGACCGAAATCGACCGGGTCTTCGCCTCCATCGACTACACCCTCGGCGCCAATGTCGAGAACGTGCTGCTCACCGGCACTGCCAACCTCAACGGTACCGGCAACGAGCTGAACAACCGCATGACCGGCAACGATGGCAACAACACCCTCGATGGCGGCCTGGGCGCCGATACCATGATCGGGCGGTCTGGGCAACGACACCTACATCGTCGACAACGCCGGCGACACGGTCATCGAAACCAGCACTCTGGCCAGTGAAATAGATACCGTACGGTCGTCGGTGAACTGGACTCTGGGTGACAACCTGGAAAATCTCGAAA
>NZ_JABULD010001005.1:0-905 GCF_014060985.1 Pseudomonas sp. MD195_PC81_125 | reverse complement strand
CCCGTAGGACGTATGCGGTATTAGCGTTCCTTTCGAAACGTTGTCCCCCACTACCACGGCAGATTCCTAGGCATTACTCACCCGTCCGCCGCTGAATCCAGGAGCAAGCTCCTCTCATCCGCTCGACTTGCATGTGTTAGGCCTGCCGCCAGCGTTCAATCTGAGCCATGATCAAACTCTTCAGTTCAAACATCTTTGGGTTTTTAAGAAACCCTAAACTTGGCTCAGCAATCGTTGGTTACATCTTTGATTTCTCGCGGAGTAACTTGTGATGCTGATAATCTTGTTGACTATCAGTCTGACTCCACAAGCACCCACACGAATTGCTTGATTCAGTTGTTAAAGAGCGGTTGGTTAAGAGCTTTCGCCTCAACCGAGGCGCGCATTCTACAGCAGCCTCATTTGCTGTCAAGTGATTATTTTCAGAAGCTTTCGAAGAATTCTTCAACAACTTCAACAACTTCAACCACTTGCGCTTCCGATCTCTCGTTAGCGGGAGGCGAATTCTACAGCGTTACACGCTGCTGTCAACACCTCTTTTTCACCGCTTTCGACCGAGAAGATCGAACCGTCAAAAGAGCCAAACATCACCGCTCTTTCAACTCCCTCCAGGCTTCGATGAACTGAAGCGATCCGCCGTCGAAAACTGCATAACTCGTTGATTTTCAAGGAGTTTTYCCGTTTTCGACTGCGCCGGAAGTGGGGCGAATTATAGACCTCCAGAATCTGCCGTCAACCGCTTTTTTTCATAATTTCTGTCATATCGGTCAAAAAACACCCGAAAAACACCAAAGGCCGACCTCTAGAGGTCGGCCTTGGTCATGCCCTGCTACTTACAAGCTAGGGAAAGCGAATTGCGAAGCTTCATGGCTCGCACGCTGCGGCCAGCGCTGAGTGATGGCCTT
>NZ_JABULD010001004.1:0-601 GCF_014060985.1 Pseudomonas sp. MD195_PC81_125 | reverse complement strand
GGTGTTTTCCTGAGAGCTACAGTCACATTCACAGCTCAATATATAACTCTGGCTCCTGATATCAAACTTCGCCTTTGGAACGCCATCAGAACCACAGAAGTTCTCAGAAATAGCCACTGAGCAAATATTGGTATCAGGATCGCATGCCAGCTTTTTCCCTTCGCTCCAACGCTGGAGACGAAAAAAAAATCAAAATAATAAACCAAGCGAAATTTAAAGCTCACAGATGTCACCCTCTACGATTATTCCGTAATTGCCATTTTCTCGCGTGGCAGTATTGCCACTCATTGTAGCGGTATACTTTTGCCCCTGAATGATTCCCATCCGGCGACTGAAGGCATCGGCCCTATACGCCTCTGAGGCTTTTTCCGCTCGTTTTTTACAGACAAAAATCAGTAGCTCTTTTGGGTAGTAATATTAGCACTAGGGAACTCGGTTCTAATAAGCTGCTCCGCCTTCGCGAGATGATTTTGCTGAACACACAAGTCGTATAGCGCACAGTAAGTACGCAGTTGAATTTTCACCATCAGATTCGGTGCCAATTCGCGCATCAACTTGATACAAGACATCACATTCTCATTATATTTCGCCGCATGATTCA
>NZ_JABULD010001003.1:0-641 GCF_014060985.1 Pseudomonas sp. MD195_PC81_125 | reverse complement strand
AAAAACAACATGTGAATCAGGTGCTGAAGATTGCTTCGCATGCCCGAGGCAAAGTGTTTCTTCTTGGCAAGTGGCAGGGCGAAAGAGAAATACAGGATCCGTATCGTCAAGGTAAGGCCGCTTTTATTCATGCCCATGCATTGATTGAAGATGCTGTTAGCTCGTGGGCGCAGCGCCTCGGACATTGATGAATATTCTTCAGATCAGTGAATGGTAAGAAAGACTTATGCAGTTACCGTCAGTAATCGCCAACCGTGATAACGATCAAGACAGTATTGATCTTCTCGGCATATTCGGCAGTTTGATCGACCAGAAATGGCTGATCGGTGCATTCACCGGTGCTTCATGGCCGCCGGCGTTGCCTACGCGGTATTGGCGACGCCGGTGTACCTGGCGAACGCGCTGGTGCAGGTCGAGCCGAAAAAAAACGACATGCTCGGCTTTTCCGACCTCAGCAGCATGCTCGGTGGGCAATCGCCGTCGGTCACCGAAATCGGCATCATCAAATCCCGCGCGGTGATCGGCAAAACCGTCGACGACCTGCGTCTGGACATCGACGTCACCCCCAATACCTTCCCGGTCATCGGCGGTTTTCTCGCCCGGCGTTATCGCGGTGAAACCGAGTCCAGCGTGGCGCCGCC
>NZ_JABULD010001002.1:0-502 GCF_014060985.1 Pseudomonas sp. MD195_PC81_125 | reverse complement strand
TGCGGTCTTCAGTGATCGACATGGACGACAGGATCGCGTCGATCTTGCGCACTTTGAGTGCCGGGATCAGACCGTCGAACTCTTGCTCGACCCACTGGCACTTGACCTTCATTTCTTCACACAGGGCATTGCCGATGTCGTAGTCGAAACCAACGATGCTGCCATCCGGCGCTTTGGAAGCGAACGGAGGGTAAGCCGCTTCGATACCGATCTTCAGAGGTTTTTCATCAGCGAAGGAATTCAGCGACAGCACGGACAGTGCCAGGGCGCCAAGCAGCACAAGTTTCTTCATCTTGGGACTCCATCGGTAAAGGGCAAAAACGGCAGAGTGAGCGACAGCCCAATATGCGAATGGGTGAATCGGGAAAGCGGTGCAGCATCGGTGGGAAATTCCCGGTGAAACCACCAGGGTTTCAACGTCAGCCACGATGAGCGAAGTGATCGGCATTCTAACGACAGGCCCGAAGCCGATATTTCTTCAATGCGACAACTAATTACAGAT
>NZ_JABULD010001001.1:0-511 GCF_014060985.1 Pseudomonas sp. MD195_PC81_125 | reverse complement strand
TTTGTCCGACAATCGTCGGAAGCGGACCCGGATCGGTCGTTTACTGATGGCTGACCCAGAATACCGCTGTCCCTACGACCAGAATAATCAGGAACAGAATGGCCCATGCATCGACACTGCTATCGCTTTTCTTTGCCTTGGTCGGATTGCTCATTGCATCGCCTCTTGTCGGTTTTATCGGTGATTGCAGAAAGACTCGATCACAGTTAAGACGATGATTGCCCCCGCGACAAATGTGGGTTAATCAACAACTATTCTCGTTAGGCGATTTGGTTCTTTACATATACTCAAACATCACTTTTGCGCATAACTGCAAACGGGTATATTGCCCCGGCTCCGTTAGGGAGTGCGCGGCCGTGCGCGCGTAATTGCAGAGGCACCATCGGACTCCAGCAAGCGAAAACGCAGCGTTTTCCGAGTAGCCCAAAGCCTGAGAACAGGACTTATATGTACGTATACGACGAGTACGATCAGCGGATCATCGAGGACCGCGTCAAGCAGTTCCGTGACT
>NZ_JABULD010001000.1:0-542 GCF_014060985.1 Pseudomonas sp. MD195_PC81_125 | reverse complement strand
TCTCATCGTCGTTCATGGCTTTGCGAAAACCTTGATCGACTCACCGACGTCGGTGCCGAGGTTTTTCAGTTTCTTGGTGCCGAACACCAGCACCACGACTACCAGAATGACGATCCAGTGTTTCCAGTCAAAAATGCCCATGTTGCTGTTCCTCTCTAAAAATTGTTCAGGCGGACGGACGCGAGGCTTTCTCGACGTGTCCGGACAGGCCGAAGCGGCGATCCAGTTCATCCAGCACGGCCTGCGGATGCTGCCCCAGTTGGGCGAGCATGACCATGCTGTGGAACCACAGGTCGGCAGTCTCGTAGATCACATCGCTGCAGTCACCGCTGATGGCGGCGTCCTTGGCGGCAATAATGGTTTCGACCGACTCTTCGCCGACTTTCTCCAGAATCTTGTTCAGGCCCTTGTGATACAGACTAGCTACATATGAGCTGTCGGCCGCTGCGCCTTTGCGCTCTTCAAGTACCTGAGCGAGGCGGGTCAGGGTGTCACTCATGGGAGGATGTGTCATCAGTCATTTCCTGAGCTGCGCCGGAGCT
>NZ_JABULD010000999.1:0-556 GCF_014060985.1 Pseudomonas sp. MD195_PC81_125 | reverse complement strand
TTCTTTGCTCTCGAATGTCCGGTGCATGGCTCGGTGAGCAGTTCTGAAATTGAGCAGTTCGACGGCTCGGTATTGCCTCGTGGCTGCAAGCATTGCCACTGGGAGGCATTACACACTGCGCCAAAGACGTCCGAGGCTCACATCCTCGCTCGAGGCAGGAAGCAGGCTGAGGACCTGAATAAGCTGCTCTTAGGCTCTGGTATCACTCCACGCTTTAACGGATGCACGTTCGAAACTTACAGGACTACAGGTGGAGGTGAGGGAATGTCCAAGGCCCTGAATGCCTGCATGGACTACGTCGATCAGTTTCCCGACAACTACGCCGCCGGCCGATCACTGGTCCTTACCGGCAACGTTGGCAATGGCAAGACGCACCTTGCCTGCTCGATCGTCCATGCAGTCATTCGTAAGCATGGAGCTCAAGCGGTAATCGTCACTGCAGCTGAGATCATCCGCGTCTTCAAGGGAGCGATGGATCGCAGTGCCGAATATTCGGACAGAGAAGTTCTCGACGAGTTGGCTGCCTTCGACTTGTTGGTAATCGACGAAGTCGGTG
>NZ_JABULD010000998.1:0-815 GCF_014060985.1 Pseudomonas sp. MD195_PC81_125 | reverse complement strand
GCGTTATCCCTGCAGGAGCTGCCGAAGGCTGCGATCTTTTGATTTCAGAGCTCGTCGCTGATCGGCAACACGTAGTTCTTGAACTCGGTGTCTTCCTTGAAGCCAATGGATTCGTAGGTCTTCTGCGCCACCTCATTGTCAGCGCTGGTGGACACGCGCATGCGCACGGCCTGGGTTTCCTTGGCCATTTTCTTCGCGGTGCGGATCAGGTTGTCGGCCACCAGCTGGCGGCGGGCATCTTCGGCGACATAGATATCGTTGAGGATCCACACGCGCTTGAGCGACAGCGAGGAGAAACTTGGATACAGCTGGCAGAACCCCATCAGTTTCTTGTCGTCATCATCGGCCAGGGCCAGATAAATCACCGATTCCTTGCGTCGCAGGCGCTTTTCGAGAAACGCGCGGGAGGAATCCGGGTAAGGCAGGGAACCGTAGAACTCGCGATACTTGACGAACAACGGGGTCAGCAAATCCAGGTGTTCGAGGGTCGCTTGAATAATCCGCATGATAGGTCTCGTCTTCAAGTGGCTGTCTTCAACTGCTCTGACGGCGATGGGAAACCCTGCGGCCGTGCTTCGATCCTGCCTCAAAGCAGCGCAGAAAACGCAATGCGGAAAACGGTTCAGGTTGTGGGTGGATCAAGCAGGAAGTTTCCCTTCATGTCCGCACCGGTGTCCGACTCCAGCGTCTGTACTTGCGCTTCATCCTTCAGGTTGACCCCCGACAGCTGCCCGACAGGGTTCGCGCATCAGATACAACAAGCGATGCGCCGCCATGCCATAGCTCAAGCCCTCAAGCCGCACATTGGAGATGCA
>NZ_JABULD010000997.1:0-559 GCF_014060985.1 Pseudomonas sp. MD195_PC81_125 | reverse complement strand
ACGGCGCGGACAGGACAGGGTGTTTCGGTCAGGCTTGGGTGCATTGTTGTTATTACCCGGCGGTGACGACGATTAGCGGATGAACAGCTTCTGGATCAGTTTCTGGATCGATTTGCCGTACGGCGGATAGATCAACTTCGCGGCGTTGAAGCGCTGTTTGATCAGTACGCCCTTGGCCTTGCTGAAAGTCAGGAAGCCTTCGTGGCCGTGATAGTGGCCCATGCCCGACGGGCCGATGCCGCCGAATGGCATGTCGTCCTGCGCCACGTGCAACAAGGTGTCGTTCAGGCACACGCCGCCGGAGTGGGTTTCGTGCAGCACGCGGTTCTGTTCGCGCTTGTCGTAGCCGAAGTAGTAAAGCGCCAGAGGACGCGGGCGCTGATTGATGTAGGCAAACGCCTGATCGAGATCCTGATACGGCACGATCGGCAGCAGCGGGCCGAAGATTTCATCCTGCATCACGGTCATTTCATCGGTGACGTTCAGCAGCAGGCTGTGCGGCATGCGCCGGCCCTGGCCCTGTTCGAACAGCGGGATCAGCAGCGCGCCCTTGCTCGTG
>NZ_JABULD010000996.1:0-550 GCF_014060985.1 Pseudomonas sp. MD195_PC81_125 | reverse complement strand
AATTCAAATTTGAAAAACCGTTCCTAATAGTTCAAGACAGTAAGATTCATGCTTGGAAGCTAGAAACCTCTGCAGATCTTAAAATGCTATTTTCCGAAACGACTGGGTTTCCATTCTGGATAGCCGACAACAATTTAAAAGTCCTAATCTATATGGATGATCATGGCTGCGTTCATACCAGTGATTGCACCCAGTAAATACACCCAACGTCAGGTTACTGGCCAACCGGAAGGGAACAGATTTATCTTCCGGCTTGCCCCCATTTTTCGACCTGAAAATATGAGCCCAACTGTCAGGGTGATATCACCCAACTAGATCTGATAAACATGTAATGAATATCGACAACACTGTAATACGAGCACTACCAGAAACAAAATAAATGGTTATTACGATAGCAAGCATAGTTAAAAGCACAGCACAATAAAATAACTTGTCGAATATTCAACGCCCTATGGAAAAGGCTTGTCAGTATGTAAAGACTCACCCCCTAAAGCAAATAAAAAACTTGATGTCGAAATCAATATAGATGATGAGTTCATTTGGGGTGAAA
>NZ_JABULD010000995.1:0-649 GCF_014060985.1 Pseudomonas sp. MD195_PC81_125 | reverse complement strand
ACTTCCCTCTACCCGCTCCACTCAATCAGGTCTCACGTCGTGGTTGATGACGGGGGGATGCAGGAAACAGAAAAAACCGGCCTACAAGGCCGGTTTTTTTTTGTGTCCGGGATTTGTCCGCATTGCCCCGTAAAGGCCTGCAACACACCCATCATTCCAACGCGAAGCCCCAGCCTAGACTGGACCTTGCCAGCGAGCCAATTAAAAGACGATGACCGCTCGGTGGTTATAGTGTTGATCAAAAAAAATCAGTAGTTATAGTACCCACCAAGCACACCACAAGGAGGTGTTGTGAATAGCCGCTTTTTAATCGGTCAACTCGTCGCAGACGGTTGGTATCTGGTGCGGGTCAAGGGCAGTCATCATCACTTCAAACATCCCATCAAACCTGGTCTGGTGACGGTGCCGCATCCAAAGAAGGACCTGCTTAAAAAAACGGCCATCAGCATTTTGAAACAGGCGCTGCTTTGACTCACGCCACCGACAGCGTCCAGGAGGTCCACGAACATGCTTTACCCGATCGCAATTTCAATAGGTGATGAAAAACATGCCTGGGGAGTGGAAGTGCCGGATATTCCCGGCTGTTTTTCTGCCGGGGATGATCGTGGATGATGCCGGTCGCGATGGCTCGCGAAGCCATTGAGGGTCA
>NZ_JABULD010000994.1:0-622 GCF_014060985.1 Pseudomonas sp. MD195_PC81_125 | reverse complement strand
GGATCCGTTATCAAAAACATCCCGGGCGGCGCGGCCGGCGCCGCTGCTTGGATCTGATTAAGTGGTCAGCATAGCGAGGCCAGCAGACATTGAGCAACGGGCAATGTTTACCGGCCGTGGAATGACTCGCTGATGTTTAGCGAAATGCCCTACAGATAACGCCTGATTTCCCGACTTTTTTACCTAGGTGCTGGCGAGACCTTCAGAATCACACCAGAGGCGCTACTCCTCCTCATCCTCCAACGGCAACTCATCCCGCCCTAAAGGATCCGTAGGAGAAGGCAGCGGATACTCCGGCGTTTGATCGACATCGTCATCTTTCTGCTCACCACCCATCTCCCACCTCCCAAGGGCCTGACAGAACCCCAGGCCCTAAAGACTCGCATCACCACCGATCAGGATCAAAAGAACAAGCAATTACTGCTCATCCTCATCCTCTTCATACTCCATGTCTGCTTCATCCGCATCATTCAACGGCACGGTCGCATCATCCATCAGCGACCCTGGATCCTCGTTGCCCGGATCATTGATAAACGGCAAACCGCTCGGGCCTTTTTCTTCCTTGCCTTCGGTTTCGGGCGTCATGGCAAACCTCTACGTCTGGTGGGTTGTATAACGTTCG
>NZ_JABULD010000993.1:0-533 GCF_014060985.1 Pseudomonas sp. MD195_PC81_125 | reverse complement strand
GTGTTTGGTTAATTAACCCCCCAGTTAATCCAGACATGTGCGCCATAAATTTGACTGTGCACGGTTTTTTGACTTAACTAGTGGCTGTTTTCAGATTTCAGGCGTCTACAGGCACAAGGTGTCCTGCAAGCGTCTCGCTTGCCCCATTTTTCGGGCATTGAGTTGACTAGGGAAGTTGCTATTGCATGTGGCGTGAAACCAAAATTCTGCTGATCGATGACGATAGCGTCCGCCGCCGCGACCTGGCGGTGATTTTAAATTTTCTCGGCGAAGAAAATTTACCCTGCGGCAGCCATGACTGGCAGCAGGCTGTCGGCTCTTTGTCATCAAGTCGTGAAGTCATCTGTGTACTGATCGGGACGGTAAATGCTCCGGGTGCACTGTTGGGCTTGTTAAAGACACTCTCGACATGGGATGAGTTCCTTCCTGTTTTGCTGATGGGCGATAATTCTTCCGTCGACCTGCCGGAAGACCAGCGCCGCCGGGTGCTTTCAACGCTGGAAATGCCACCCAGCTACAGCAAGCTGCTCCGA
>NZ_JABULD010000992.1:0-541 GCF_014060985.1 Pseudomonas sp. MD195_PC81_125 | reverse complement strand
AAGGGACAAGGTTATCATGCGTACGTTAAATCGCTTGCTGCTGGTCGGTTTGATTGCTGTCTCACCATTGGCCGCGATGGCGGCGGATGATGCGCCGTCGAAGGAGCCGGAAGTTACCATTAACACGCACACCGAGGGCGACAAGGTCATTCAGGAATACAGCCGCAGTGGCTTCGTTTATGCGATCAAGGTCACGCCGAAGGGCGGCAAACCGTATTTCCTGGTGCGCGCCGATGGTTCGGACGTGAACTACATCCGTTCCGACCAGCCGGATATGCTGATTCCGTCGTGGGAAATCTTTACCTGGAAGTAAGATTCCTGACTTTTTAATCGGCGCCGCTTGATCGCGGCGCCCGAACTGAGCAGTTTTTAACCATGTCTGTGTTCACCCCCCTGGCTCGGCCAGAGCTGGAAACCTTTCTTGACCCTTACGGGCTTGGCCGTCTGCTTGATTTCCAGGGGATCGCCGCCGGCAGCGAAAACACCAACTTCTTTATCAGTCTGGAGCAGGGCGAATTCGTCCTGACCCTGGTCGAACGTG
>NZ_JABULD010000991.1:0-553 GCF_014060985.1 Pseudomonas sp. MD195_PC81_125 | reverse complement strand
GTTGCCGACCTGCTTCATGCGTTTCTTACCGGCCTTTTGCTTTTCAAGCAGCTTTTTCTTACGGCTTACGTCACCGCCGTAGCATTTGGCCAATACGTTCTTTCTGAGTGCCTTGACGGTGGTCCGGGCGACGATCTGACCGCCAATGGCAGCCTGAATCGCCACGTCGAACATCTGACGAGGAATCAGTTCTTTCATCTTCTCGGTCAACTGGCGACCTTTGAAGTGCGAATTGTCACGGTGCACGATCAACGCAAGGGCGTCGACCTTGTCACCGTTGATCAGCACGTCCAGTTTCACCAGATTAGCCGATTGGTAACGATCGAAATGGTAATCCAGCGAAGCATAGCCGCGGCTGGTGGATTTGAGACGGTCGAAGAAGTCCAGGACCACTTCGTTCATCGGCAGGTCGTAGGTCACTTGGACCTGATTGCCGAGGAACAGCATGTCGACCTGTACGCCGCGTTTCTCGATGCACAGGGTGATGACGTTGCCCAGGTGCTCCTGCGGAACCAGGATGTTGGCGCGCACGATTGGTTCGCGCATGTCTTCG
>NZ_JABULD010000990.1:0-504 GCF_014060985.1 Pseudomonas sp. MD195_PC81_125 | reverse complement strand
GGTCGATGGCGTAATACCTGCGGGAACGAGTGGTTATTACAGTCGTAATATGACGCAAGTAATATTTTGTGGCAATTACGTTTTTGTGCCGATCGTCAGTTGCTTACCCGGCCTCGGGGTTTGGAGCGGTTTCGAGAAATGACAGTCCCGGTAATGCGGGGCAGGTCTTTGAGAACTCGATGAGAGCCCTCGGGGAAACCCTGATGGCCTAGCGTTGAACGCAGCAAAATCAAATGTTTAAGAAATGTAAGCGCTGTAGGAAGCGTCTTGCATTTGTGTAGGAAGGCTCTGACTATCACTCGCATTGATGAAGTGGCATTACGCCATTTCATGCTTGCAAGGATGTTGCGTGCCGTATTTGCTTTGCGCTGTTTCTCGTCGTCGCTTCACGCTTTGCCCGCTGTTGTCGGCCTTTGTGTTGAGTGTGTGTGCCTCCTCGATTCAAGCGGCTGACTCTGTTGCGCCGGGCCAGGAAGTGCTGCGCCAGCAGCAACAGCAACAGCG
>NZ_JABULD010000989.1:0-603 GCF_014060985.1 Pseudomonas sp. MD195_PC81_125 | reverse complement strand
GGTCCGTGCTCCGCCAGTTCAGCCAAATCGGTGCCTTGCAGTACGAATGGCGTATCGATACCCGGGTTGGAAGGCTGGGCAAAGTGAGTCAGAGTGCACATATGAAGTCCTTTTCATGAGATAGCCGACGGTTACAGGTCGGTTCGGGTAGTCGGAAGGAGCATCGCTGCTCTAGAATCGCCAGTGTCTGTTGGCGACAGGTGCCTATCTAAAGCAATTTTTTACCGGCGATATGTCGGAAAAGGGCTTTTTTTCGTCAGCTTTTTCCCTAAGGTTTGTAGTCCGTCTTCGTTGCGCTTCAATGAAGATTTTTCCTTCAAAGCCTGGCGAACGTCGAGGCAAGTTTCTCGCCTGACTTTCCAGTAGTCTTGCGAACTTGTGATGTATGGGCGCTCCGCTTGTTTCAGGTGTACTGAAGTCAATCGGTAACAGCATCGGCCTGGCCGTTTTTTTGCCGTGTGCGTTTTGCGCAGGTACTTTTCAGATGTGGGGATGTTTCCTTGGCAGTCAGTAATCTCGATATGCATGCTTTGTTCGTGTTGGGTGATTTGCGTGCAAAGCTGGTCAAGCTGTTTCAATCGCGTTTTGTTTACATCACCGAAC
>NZ_JABULD010000988.1:0-560 GCF_014060985.1 Pseudomonas sp. MD195_PC81_125 | reverse complement strand
CGGGTTCACTTCCACAACTTCACCGTCGAGGGGCATGTACACGCCGCTGGCGGCTTTCACCGATTCCACGGTGGCGGCTTCGGCGCCTTTTTCGTAAGCCTGCAGCTCAGGCAGTTGCACGAACACCACGTCGCCCAAGGCGTTCTGCGCGAAAGCGGTGATGCCGACAGTAACGCTGCCATCAGCTTCGGTGCGCAGCCATTCGTGATCTTCAGTAAAACGCAACTCGCTCATGGAAACTCCTAAGGGGCCAGACTCGTCTGGTGGACGCGGTGGAAGGCGGGGGCATGAAAGCCCTGATTTTATGAGCGGTTACTTAGCAAGAACGCGGCCATCTTGGATTTGTCTATATAAATCAAATAGTTATGCTTTTCTGGTTGTGATGGGAATAAGGCTTCTGTAGCGAAATCGCTACAGCTTGGGGCGGGGAAAAAAGCTGAAGCGGATCAAAGCCTTGCACAGCGGTCGCTGGCGAAGGGTGTAGTGATATCGTTCCGCTGTAGCGCTTTCAGTACAGATGGAGGTCGTTTTCAAGTAGAAAAATACAAATTTTGAACTGG
>NZ_JABULD010000987.1:0-672 GCF_014060985.1 Pseudomonas sp. MD195_PC81_125 | reverse complement strand
CGGTTGCAGAACATTCTTGCCTTGCATGCGCTGGTAGCGGGAGATCACGTCGCCGATGGTGTAGTTGCGCACGTGCCCCATGTGTAGCTTGCCGCTGGGGTAAGGGAACATCGACAGGCAGTAGTAGGTTTCCTTGCCTGGCTGTTCACTGACTTCAAAGGACTTTTGCTCGTCCCAGAACGACTGGGCGGCGGCTTCGATTTCACGGGGCTGATATTGTTCGTGCATGGCTACTTTTGTACTGGATAGGGGTGGCCTAATCCTCTTCAACGCGCCCTCCGGGGGATGCTCCGGACAGGCTGGAAGTGGAATGACAGGAAGCGCCGTAGCATACATGACCGCGCTTGGCCTAGGGAAACCCTGATTACAGCTGTCTGGCCCCCGAAAACCGTGGCGAGGGCCGTTGGTCGCGGCGTTCAGCCGGTTTGTGCAGCGAAGCTAAGCTCTTATTGGGGAGTGAGTCTTATCTTCAATGAGGTGAGGGATGGTGGAGCAACGGCAAAAAACGTGACGAAACCCGAGTTGTACGAACGGTTGATGGATCGTCTGGGCATGGCGCTCGACGCTGCCAAAACCGCTGGCCGGCTGCGCGACGAGCGCCCCGTGGAACTGGAATTGCGTGGCTTGAGCCCCCGCCGAGTTCAAACTGGTCAAGGCCTATCTGGATCGCAG
>NZ_JABULD010000986.1:0-575 GCF_014060985.1 Pseudomonas sp. MD195_PC81_125 | reverse complement strand
CCGCTCTTGAGCTTGTCCAGCTCCTCAAGCACGGTCATCGGGATCGCGACGTGGTGTTCTTTCGAAATTCAGCAGGGCATTTGGATCGTGAATCAATACGTTGGTATCGAGTACATAAAGGATTGGCTGGTTGGAAGAAGGGCTACGTCCGTGATCATCCATACTCGGTCACCTTTGTGGGAGCCATTCGACGCAATACCTGGGCGGTGCTGCGCCTCGAAGTGACTGCCGAATTCATCCACGAGGGCCTGGATGAACTGCACACAAAAGGAGTCTTGGAAGACGCCACCTGTGTTGCAGGTTTCGGCGGTCTGTCTTCGTAATACTCCAAAACCCATGACATAAAAAAAGCACTTTGACGGTTTTTTTAAGTTTATTTTGCAGAGTGACGAAAAGCCCTTGGCGGACCGTGCAGACCCCGCTAAAGTCGAAAGTCCGCCTGCATCGAATTCTCTGAAAAAAATCGCCAAAAAGCCCAATGTTTCCGGGCTTTTTTCCGTTTACTAGCGAAACCCGTCCTGACAGTCTTCAAAGCCGATGCCGCTTTGCGCAGTCTGCGTGATCAGCCACGGCAA
>NZ_JABULD010000985.1:0-631 GCF_014060985.1 Pseudomonas sp. MD195_PC81_125 | reverse complement strand
GCATTTCKGGGATATCACCGCCGTCGCAGCCCTGGATAAGGTCGTGATCAAGTTCCGCCGCGAAGGCGCTGAGGTTGAAGTGCTCGGTCTCAATGAAGCCAGCGCAACAATCGTTGACCGCTTCGGTGTGCATGACAAACCCGGTGCCATCGACAAGCTCATGAGCCACTAAGGAGAACGACAATGACCCACGTAATGGCATGCATTGATAACTCACAATCCTCATTGGCGGTCTGCGATTACGCAGCATGGGCCTCGCAACGACTCAGCGCTCCCCTGACCTTGCTTCATGTGCTGGATAAGGAAAAATATCCTGCATCCGCTGACCTCAGCGGCAATATCGGCCTCGGTAGCAGAGAACATCTACTGGAAGAGTTGGCCACGCTGGATGCGCAGCGTGCAAAACTGGCCTTGGAACATGGACAGCACATGCTTGAAAAAGCTCGCGAGCGAACAGTCATCTCTGGCGCCATGTCACCTGATCTGAAGCAGCGCCATGGACATCTAGTCGAGAGCCTGAGCGATCTCCAAAACGATATTCGATTACTGGTGATCGGAAGAGTCGGAGAGGACAGCACGCGCAGTGCCCAAAGTCTTGGCAGCCAGATTGAAGCGGTAGTCCGAACTATCC
>NZ_JABULD010000984.1:0-610 GCF_014060985.1 Pseudomonas sp. MD195_PC81_125 | reverse complement strand
ACATCCTGCTGGCTCAGGATTACCAGGACCTCACCGGTCAGGTGATCAAGCGTGTGACCCAACTGGTCACCGAAGTCGAAAGCAATTTGCTCAAACTCGTCCTCATGGCCAGTCAGGTTGACCGCTTTGCGGGCATCGAACACGACCGTGCCGCGATGCTTGCAGAAAAAGATCCACAAAAACATCTCTCGCAGGGTGAAGGTCCGCAGATTCATGCCGATAAACGAGAAGACGTTGTGTCCGGTCAGGACGATGTGGACGATTTGTTATCCAGCCTCGGATTCTAGAGTTTTGGAATTTTAGGTTTTTTGGGTTTTTAGACCTGTAGGAGCACCCCATTAATGAGCTTCGGCGCCGATGAAGAGATCCTTCAGGATTTCCTGGTTGAGGCCGGCGAGATTCTTGAGCAACTGTCCGAGCAACTGGTCGAGCTGGAAAGCCGCCCGGATGACGCAGATCTGCTCAACGCAATTTTTCGCGGTTTCCACACTGTAAAAGGGGGCGCCGGCTTCCTTCAGCTCAACGAGCTGGTGGAGTGCTGTCACATCGCCGAAAACGTGTTCGACATCCTGCGCAAGGGTGAACGTCGCGTTGATGCAGAACTGATGGA
>NZ_JABULD010000983.1:0-516 GCF_014060985.1 Pseudomonas sp. MD195_PC81_125 | reverse complement strand
CTTCTCCAGGCTGTCGAGTTTGGCGTTGGTGTTGGCGCGATCCTTGGTATCGGTTCCGGCCAGCTGGCTTTTGTCGGTGGTAGGTTTCTTGCTGCTCATCAGACGTAAACTCCTCGGTTGACCCCGTTTCAACGGGGACTCTTGAGCGTTTCCGGGCACGGTTACCCAGGGTTTCAAGTCGCTTAACTAGTGACCAATGAGCAGGAACGGGCGTTCCTTTTTTATGACCTTTGATCTTGTTATTGCCAAATCGAAGGTTAATTGCGAAATAAATGCTAAGAACCTCTATACGGACAGGCTAAAATGCGCGCCCGGCTAACCGCTGATCCTTTTCTAACGCGCCCCACAAGGTTCGCTACGTGATCGAGTTTCAAAACGTCCACAAAACTTACCGCGTCGCCGGTAAGGACATCCCCGCCCTGCACCCGACCAGTCTTTCGATTGAAAACGGTCAGGTCTTCGGCCTGATCGGCCATTCCGGTGCGGGAAAAAGTACCCTGCTGCGTCTGATCAAWT
>NZ_JABULD010000982.1:0-515 GCF_014060985.1 Pseudomonas sp. MD195_PC81_125 | reverse complement strand
CACCCTTCATGTACTGCTCGCCAAATGCCGCGTTGGCGCCAGTCATTGGACCCGCTACACCGATTTTCACATCAGCTTGAGCAAACGCAGAAACACCCAACGCAGTAGCCACTGCGAGGGCCAGAAAGCCTTTCTTGTAAAACGTCTGGGACATGAGGTGGTGCTCCAAGGTTTTTTTTAGTTGGCACTGCGACTTCACTTCACTGAATGCTCTGAGCAAGCGCCGTGCCATCGGTTTTTTATTCTTCAAAAAGTCGCTGCTTTCTTGTTATTTCGACTGTTTCGTTCCCATTTTCATTGGGCGTGCAACCGTCTAAACCGCGGAAGGTGAAACCTTTTTAAATCTCAGGCGCAACCCGCTTGCGCCATCATTGCAACCGCGGCACCAAACGACGTGCAACCAGCCTGTAACAGCTCGCGTCACCGAACTGCACACTGCTGGTGCGGGGACTGCTACAACCCGCACCATTACAGGCTAGTCGCTACGCGCAAAAGCGCCGTGTTAAGCAACATAT
>NZ_JABULD010000981.1:0-552 GCF_014060985.1 Pseudomonas sp. MD195_PC81_125 | reverse complement strand
CCGATAGCCACTCGCCAGTGCTTCCGCGACCAGACGCTGAGCGTCACCGGCCTCCCAGGTCAGGCGTACTGCCAACTCCCAGCCCTGCTTGCGTTTTGCTTCGACAGCGGCGCGAACCGCCTCATTGAGTGCCTGCTTGCCATGCAGAATCAACAGCGCCCTGCGTTCACTCATAACGGTCACTCCCCACAATTGAATCGGTATAAAACATCTTGACCACCGGCACAGGCAAAAAAGCCATCGGAGCACCATTTAATTCAAGCGCCCGGCCTGTCACGTCCTACACAGCGGTATTTTTTCTTACAACAGGTAAGGAATCGGCTCAATTGACCGGACTCGATCCTTGATACACCTTGTGCAGGCAGTATCAATTTTCGTTTTTTAACAACACAAGGATGTGCAGGGAATGAGTGGATACCCCCTCGGAACTGGTGACAGTTCGAATGACGGAAAGGCCAGCGCGCTGACAGTGAAAACAGCCGACGGATATGTCCATGTCCAGCCATGAAGCCAGAGTTTCAACCCGTCCGATTGCCCCTCTCAACGAAAGTC
>NZ_JABULD010000274.1:0-561 GCF_014060985.1 Pseudomonas sp. MD195_PC81_125 | reverse complement strand
CTCGCAGTGATCTGTCCGCCGACATCAACGAAAGCCTGATTGTCGAGCTCTACTCCAAGTAAGGGCTAGAAAATAGGTGCATCCATGCAGATTTCGGTAAATGAGTTCCTGACACCCCGCCACATTGATGTGCAGGTTGTCAGTCCAACCCGCGCCAAGATCACTCTCGAGCCTCTCGAGCGTGGTTTTGGCCACACCCTGGGCAACGCGCTGCGCCGCATCCTGTTGTCCTCAATGCCCGGCTGCGCAGTAGTCGAGGCCGAGATTGACGGTGTGCTCCACGAGTACAGCGCCATCGAAGGTGTACAGGAAGACGTAATTGAAATCCTGTTGAACCTTAAAGGTCTGGCCATCAAGCTGCACGGTCGTGACGAAGTTACGCTGACCTTGTCGAAGAAGGGTTCGGGGGTGGTTACCGCTGCCGATATTCAGCTGGATCATGATGTCGAGATCGTTAACCCCGATCACGTAATCGCTAACCTGGCGTCTAACGGCGCCCTGAACATGAAGCTCACCGTAGCTCGTGGTCGTGGTTATGAACCAGCCGACTCGCGTCAGAGC
>NZ_JABULD010000980.1:0-546 GCF_014060985.1 Pseudomonas sp. MD195_PC81_125 | reverse complement strand
TGWTTCATTTGACCACGGTGAAGCTGAAGCAGCCTTTGCGAGCGGCCATGATCAGGCAGTTCATTGGGGCAAAAGCGTTGGTTAGGGTGCGAATGGCATCCTGAGTCTGGATTTGAGTAGACATAGTTATTAGGTGTTCCTACAAATGACACGGATAAGAACCGTGCAACGTTAAAACGTTCCAGTAATGTCGACCACCATTGGTCGAACAAAGAACCCGACTGGAACAAAGCAGCCAGTTTGAAGCGCTATTAAGTTGGCGCGCTTGGGCTGGCAGGTAGGTACTTAGGAGGACAGGCAACACATCGAGGGCAGAGGTTCTGGGCCCGGGGTGAAGATCCTGATCAATTTGCAGGTTGGTTCGGTCAGAGTAAGTGGTCTTCGCAGCACCCTTTGCATTCATTCAAAGGCTGTGCTGGCGCAAGATTTACCTGGAAACCATCGAGGGGTCGTTCCCGCTTTTTTCGGTGAAGGGCTTCTGGGAAGAAGGTTGACCGTGGGGATGTGTTCGACCGGAATTGACTTTCAGCTTGGTACTAAACGCCG
>NZ_JABULD010000979.1:0-561 GCF_014060985.1 Pseudomonas sp. MD195_PC81_125 | reverse complement strand
GACAAGTATTACTTTCAGGCGTTATTGATAAGCCTCTATAGATAGGTGATGCAAATGGCGACTACCGGTAAATTCGAATTCGATACCAGCGAATTTGGGAGCTTTGAAGCCAGTGAGCTTGATCTCAGCGAGGTCGGCAATTTTTTTCAAGTGAAAGTAGGCAAACCTACTGGTGCCAAATTTCACACTTCGTTATCAATGAATATCGAGAAGTTTGAGGGAACAAAAACCTTCGAAGATGCGCAATTGCCCGTAATTAAATTTATCTCAAGGGAGGAAAATTACATGTTTAGGTATACCGTGAAGTCTGGTTCCCTGACGGCCACCATCTCGGCAGAGGCGGTGAAAATCACTGGAACATTCGACCTTATAATGACTGCCGATCCCGACAGTGAATCGAGAGGACCTGAAGAAATCGTACTCTACGAGGGTGACTTTGAACTTGAAAACTGACGTTCTGCGTCATCCAAAAAACATGGCAGTGAACCTGGCTTCCATGTTTTTTTTGCCGGTTCGTTTTCCTCCGAGTCATTAATGAAGCTTTCATGACAAAAGTTCGGT
>NZ_JABULD010000978.1:0-687 GCF_014060985.1 Pseudomonas sp. MD195_PC81_125 | reverse complement strand
GGACATCGTCCTTTTGCGTCAGGTCGGCTTTGAGCACTTCGACCTTTACACCGTGCGCTTCGCGCAACTCGCCCGCGGCAATTTCAAGACGCTGTTGATCCCGTGCCACCAACAGCAAATCAAAACCACGCGCTGCCAGCCGCTGCGCGTAGATGGCACCGATACCGGACGATGCGCCAGTGACGACGGCCGTACCTTGAGACTGGACTGAACTCATGAGAGCGCTCCTGAAACCTATTGGGAGATGTGCCTCCAAGGCTCACTTGCCTGGAGGTGACGGAAATTATTATAGGCATAATCTCAACACAATATGATACCCATAATTTTCAGCTCGCCGACAGACGTGACGGCGCTCCCTCTGTCGCATCTCTGCCACCAGAAAGCAGAAAGGCCGGTCAATGACCGGCCCCTTGGCGTTGAATTATCAGCTTAGTTCACTTCCAGCTTGTCGCGATTGCGATCGAGGATCGCCTTGCCGATGCCCTTCACTTCCAGCAACTCATCCACCGAAGCGAATGGTCCATTAGCATCACGGTACGCAACAATGGCTTTGGCCTTTGTCTCACCAACTCCGGCCAATTGTTTTTGCAAAGTGGCTGCGTCGGCACCGTTGAGATCGACCTTTTCACTGGTAGACGTCGCAACGGTATCGCTCACCATTGTCGCCTTTTCCGCGTTCGGGACAAC
>NZ_JABULD010000977.1:0-571 GCF_014060985.1 Pseudomonas sp. MD195_PC81_125 | reverse complement strand
CCGTGTGTTAGATTGTCGGAACACTACCGCACTTCTACGGTCATAAGGCCGCGATTGTGGGGCTTGGTGCACAGAAAAGCGGCCAATTTAACATATTGGCGCCTTGCCCAAAATCCCTGTCGTTGTTAGAGTTTGCCGCACTTTTTTACCCACGCGTTGCCTAGGGTCCCTTTCCCATGTTCAAGAAACTGCGTGGCATGTTTTCCAGCGATCTCTCCATTGACCTGGGCACTGCCAACACCCTTATTTACGTGCGCGAGCGCGGTATCGTCCTGAATGAGCCATCGGTTGTGGCCATTCGGACACACGGTAACCAGAAAAGTGTCGTCGCTGTCGGCACCGAAGCCAAGCGCATGCTCGGCCGTACGCCGGGCAACATTGCTGCCATTCGTCCGATGAAGGACGGCGTGATTGCCGACTTCAGCGTCTGCGAAAAGATGCTGCAATACTTTATCAACAAGGTTCACGAAAACAGCTTTCTGCAGCCCAGCCCTCGTGTGCTGATCTGCGTTCCATGCAAATCCACCCAGGTCGAGCGTCGTGCCATCCGTGAATCGGCCTTGGTCGCCGG
>NZ_JABULD010000976.1:0-526 GCF_014060985.1 Pseudomonas sp. MD195_PC81_125 | reverse complement strand
ATCTGACAGTAGACGCCCCACCTGTTCGAGCGGGTATCAAGAGAAACCGTAAATGCAGTCGGTTGTAACACCTCCTCTTACTCGAAAAGGCAGGTTTAACAATGACCACTCACGCTATTTTTCTTCCAAAAAGGCCACTGGTGCGCGATGAAAAATTTGAATGGAGATTGGGCGGCAAACGGATAACAGCGGAATTCAGCTCCTTCTATCAAGACGAGTTTTTGGGCGAGTTGTATTGGGCCATAAGTGGTGGAACAGGGAATTTCGACGATGAAAACTATTTTGCTTTCTCGATGACTCTGCCCTACCGATCTGATGAGACTCTCACAGGTGTTTATGACCTCAAAAAAGGGCTGACATGTGTACACAGCCATTGGATCCCTGCGCCACCGGGGTTCATCGGAATGGCTACGGTAGACGCCGACTCGGCGACCCTTAGCATCAAATATGACCCTGAAACAGACAATCGCGACGGGATCATTCGAGGCCTTGTTCAAAAGTCATCGCTATCGTCTGATGCCCAAGG
>NZ_JABULD010000975.1:0-613 GCF_014060985.1 Pseudomonas sp. MD195_PC81_125 | reverse complement strand
GCGTTGAGCGGCGGTTTGATCCGGTTCCAATCGAAGAACACGATGATCAGAACGAGTACCGCCAGCAGCAGTACGAGGATGGCGAAGGTCCAACTGAAGATTTTCCCGGTGCGCGTCATGCACAAAACTCCTGATGACGACCGCACGCCGACTTCGCGACGCACAGCTGAAACGGCGGGCCAAAGCGGCCCTCATGAAATCTACGACTGGCAAACAGTGCGCAGGTTTAATCGGAATATAGATTCCGTGGCAAAAAATCGCCCGAATGCTGACTGATTGGTCGAACAGCGTTACCGCTGCCCGCACATTTGCGAGGCGCGAGTGAGTCGAAAATACCCACTGCGGTGCAAAACCACCGCCCGCAAACGCCCGAGCTAGAGCGCCTCGGCAGAACAATCAATTCTGTTGATTATTACCATTGCGTTTATGAACTTTTATATCGACTTATCGAGAGTAGCATTGGCTCCGTACCCACTTTATCGCCCTCCCAAGGAGCAACCCATCATGAAACGCCAATTACTGCTCAGCCTTACCCTGTCGATGCTAGCCAGCACTGCTTTCGCCCTGCCCGCTGCCGATCAGGCTACCCCACAAGTGAAATCCAGCCACTCGG
>NZ_JABULD010000974.1:0-597 GCF_014060985.1 Pseudomonas sp. MD195_PC81_125 | reverse complement strand
CCCGGTTTACTTCAGGCCTTGGCCAGAAAACATCAGCACTTTGTCACCGGCGTACTGCACGCTGATAAAGCTGTTTTTGTCGCCCCAGGTGCAACTGGACATGCCGAGCGCACCCGAACAGTCGGTGGGTTTGCCGAGCAGCGTCTCAACTTCGGCTTTGGCCATGCCGGCCGAAAGCTTGGAATAGTTTTCCTGGTTGACCTTGCTGCACGCGGCCAACAGCACGCAAAAAGTCAGAAGGGCGATAGATCGCAGCGACATGAAGTAACTCCTGGAGCGGAAGGGGGATGGCATGGTGCCAACCAGAAGCTTAGAAGAGAAAACCCTCATCTGGTTCCCTTCAGAAATGGCTATTTATCGCTCCGCTCGTCTGGCATTTACCGGCAAATCAGACACTTTCTGCGGCTATTGAGCATTTCGTCGCATTTCACCAAAGACGCCTAATCTTTGGCGCACCGCGGTCGAAATAAGAGCAGCGCAAAGCCCCCGAGTGTGGCAAATTGCCGCCCTTTCTCGACCAGCCCCTTCGCGGTAGTTCATTCGATGACCAGAAACATGAAATTCAGCCACAAGATCTTGTTGGCTGCCGCCCTCGTG
>NZ_JABULD010000973.1:0-751 GCF_014060985.1 Pseudomonas sp. MD195_PC81_125 | reverse complement strand
TGATTTGTCTGGTTGTAAAAATAGACTGAAATGTCGCTGAACTGGGCGAACCTGCAATAGCAACTGACAGCGGAATAACCCCAGTTGAAGTTTATGCGCATGTCTTGCGAGGTACCCGAAGCGTCCACGTGCATTTCAAGAATCTGCCCCGAACTTCTGTTGGCTATGGCGCTGAATGGTCCTCCGTGAGTTGGCTTGATACTCGAAAGAGCGGTGATCCCGAGGCTTCCACTTCCTCCGGAAAATGCAATTGTCATGCTGGGCAAAGTAATCTGTCCGCCAGCCGTTATGGTTCGGGATGGATAACTATCGAAGTTCTCCGAAAGCACGACTTGCACCGTCAGTTTCCTCTGCGCCGAAACGGCGCCCGAGCCATACACGGCTTTTACGGTGAAACTGTGCAGGCCGGCGATGAGTTCGGAAACTGTCTGCGTCCACACTCCCGAAGCGTTCACCTTGATCTGTCCCTTGCGGACACTGCCGTCGTAAATTTCGACCAGCGCATTGGGGCTCGCTGCACCGGTCAAGACGATTTTTTTCTCATAGGTAGACGCACCGTTGGCAATCTCGCTGGTATTGATCGTGCCTTTTACCGAAGTAATCGTCGGCGCCACCTCCTGCCCTACGATCACCGTCCACACTGGCGAAACAGTACTCGACCCGTACAGCGCTTTTGCCGTGAATCCGTGACTGGCTCGGGTCAGACCCGTGAGTGTGAATCTCCATTTACCACTGCCGTCTGCCTTGACCT
>NZ_JABULD010000972.1:0-618 GCF_014060985.1 Pseudomonas sp. MD195_PC81_125 | reverse complement strand
GCCATCGAAGTCATTTAGCGCCAACTGATTGAGGGCCATTTTGCGTGGTCAGCATGACCTTTTCATAGTCGTAGCCATCGTAGCGGCGCAGCTTGTCGTTGATGATGCTGCCCCAGTGATCGCCCATTGCAGCAAGCAACTTGTCGCCAGTGGTCTGGATTGTGTCCTGGCGTTCGATAATCATCTGTTCGGCGCTGCGCCAAGTGGTCTGGCTTTGCGCAAAATCGCCGCCGGCACTGAGTACGGCGCCTTTTTCGAAGTAGTAGAGCAGGTCTTTTTCCGGATCCGGATTGTTCGCTTCGATCACCGACAGGGCACCTTCGATGTTGCCGTTTTTGAGCGGCGCGGTGGTCTGTTGCAGCTCCAGATCGTAATTCCGATACGCACCGCAACCGTTCAGTTGCACAACGGTGGCGATCAACAGGGGTAGCAGCAAGCTATGGCGCATGAAGAGGGTTCGTCCTTGAGCGGCAAATGCAATGAGGTGGCGCAGTATAGAGCGGTAGTGGCCAAGTGATTCTTCCGTTTTCGCAGGTTCATGGCACCCGTCCCAGGTGGCGTACGTCGACAACGCTTGAGTGAAAAGCGTTCGAAGTGAACAATATGTAACTTCGCATT
>NZ_JABULD010000971.1:0-560 GCF_014060985.1 Pseudomonas sp. MD195_PC81_125 | reverse complement strand
GACAGAGCTACACCTGCAACAGAAGTACCGTAAAGAAGCGACTCAAAATTCAAGACCGTGCCCGATACCCTTTCTTTTCCCCTGAGACTGTACAAGCCAAATATGGCCAATCCAAATAACAACATCAGGTCAAAATAGAGAGCAAAGCGAACCACAATATTTATTGAGTCGCTCATGGATCATTTCACTTTGAAGGAAAAGTTGCCGGTGATCGGGTGGGTGTCCGAGGAGACTGCACGCCATTCAACTTTGTAGGTACCGGTCGTCAGAGGTGCAGCCGGCGTAATCACCATCGTTTTCGGATCACCGCCAGCAGCGACGGCGGCCTTTACACCCATTGGAGAGTTCGGCATGCCAGGCATATCAGTCATGATCAGTTTTGCACCGGAAAACTGAGTGGTGAGATTCTCGGAAAAGTGCAGTTCAATTTTCGAAGGGGCCGCCGCATCCGAGCCTTCCGCCGGAGTGGAAGAAAGGAGCTTTGGATGTGCTTGAGCTACGGCACTCAGAAGCAAACCAGCAGTAAGTGCAACAGCTACGGTCGTAGTTTTAAGGAATGA
>NZ_JABULD010000970.1:0-546 GCF_014060985.1 Pseudomonas sp. MD195_PC81_125 | reverse complement strand
CCAAGGTTTTTGACAATCAGATCTGCATAGCCGTGAGAGCTCGTTTTAGCGATTTCTACTGTTCTTGAAATCTCATATCGCTCGCCTTCGCAGTCACCATCCCACTCGCCGCCATACCGATAAACCACTAATTTATCCAACACCGGGCGCAATTTTTCGCCCTCTTTCACGTAGAGCGAAAGCAGGTTTTCTTCCATCGGATTGATCCGGGATCCGTTAGTGGATAACGCACGTATGCCAAAGGCACGAAGATCGGTAGTCAGTGTGTAGCGAGCCGTATCGAGCGTTATTTCTCGCAAACTGACGCCATCCAATACGAATGCAGCCGCTTTGTAGTACGTCGCAATGGGCTTCGATTGAGCAGTGTCCAGAACGGACAAGTCGAAATCGTAGGTACTCAGCGCCTCAGGGTCATCAGATGCGGATCCGCGCTTAAACTGTGCAGTGGCGTTGATGGTTAATCCTGGATATGCAGGCCACTCCTTGCAGACAGAAAGATCCAGATCTCCTGCCATCGGTGTTGGTACGCAATCAGCCAACACCTGG
>NZ_JABULD010000969.1:0-558 GCF_014060985.1 Pseudomonas sp. MD195_PC81_125 | reverse complement strand
CGAAGTAACGCGAAAAGCACGATCAGTGACGCATTCAACTGTTCAGTTACGCTGAGCAGGCCGATCCACTCCATGACCAGCGCCACCAGCAATGCGGTGCACACGGTTACCGAGGCGCTGAAGCGCAGCAATCCCAGCGAATCGAGGGACTTGAAGCGTTTGATCTGTTTCGGGCAACGCAACTCCAGAGTTTTCTGGCAGTGCGCGCAAGTGAACGGTTCGTTGATTGCGATGGCGTTGAGTTGCCATGGCTTGAGTAGCTGCGTGGTCTGGCAATGAGCACAACGGCCCTGGACTCCCAGGGTTGCAACGGACATGAGCGGCCTCCTCGACGCAATCAGCGGAACACGGATACTGGCTCATTAATGACGAAAAGCCAGCCGTCGGAAGAAAACAGGAATTGGCTTACACGCGTAAGTATCAATGCATTACAAAATGTTCTGACATCTGCCCTGCTCCCCCTGTTGGAATGAGCATGTAGTGAGGGGATTAATCCCCGATGGACTGCGCAGCAGTCCCTGATCACTTGCAGGCTTGGGGCGGAACGCTGCGCGTCCC
>NZ_JABULD010000968.1:0-618 GCF_014060985.1 Pseudomonas sp. MD195_PC81_125 | reverse complement strand
CTTCAGGTAAACGCTGAATAACACGTGGAGCATGGTGTTGGCTCGCGGCGGCAGATGGACAGGGCGGAGTCTATCAGCCGGTTTAATTTTTGGGGGGATGGCGAAAACAAATATCCTCGGAGTAACTGAACAAGTTGTAGTTTGAAGTGGGTGTTTTCGGTTCTTGTTATTAGCAAGTTACATGTTCTGGTTTGTGGTTTTTTATTGTTCTGTTTATTGTTTCTTTCGCGGGTTCAAGAGGAGCTCGTTTTTAATTAATAAGGATCTGATAATGAATATTCATGATGTTGAAGATTGCGCCGTTGCTGAGTGTGTCCACCGCTTGCAGAGTTATGAACTGGACGGCGCGGCTATTCGTCCTCGTGGTCTTTCGCTGCCGGCAATCGAAGAGCCGGGCAAGGGTTCCATCGTCGGTGAAGGCATTCTGTCCTTTACCGGAAACTTGAGTGAACAGAATCGCGAAGATGTGCAACACGCGTTCCTGTTCGCCACGCTGGTCGCCAACAAGAAATATCCGTACGAATATCAGGGCAAGGAATGGTACTACCTGTTTCTGCAAGTGATGACCGATGCTGGCTGGCTGCCAACGAGCAAGTATTACAACGACATGAACATCGG
>NZ_JABULD010000967.1:0-504 GCF_014060985.1 Pseudomonas sp. MD195_PC81_125 | reverse complement strand
TCCTGGTGGGCAGCTAGGCGGGGATGTTTTCTATAATGATACAAACGTACTTCCATCAGCCCCTGGCCGAACCTGGTATGAAGCTGACGTCGGTCTCAACAATACGATGTCTCGAAGCAATCAGCCTGGAACCAGATTGCTCTACTCAGATGACGGACTACTTTACATCACTAGCGATCACTACGAAACTGTCACCCCTATTGGAAAGTGGAAGTAAATCAACATGATAATTGAGCTTGATGGATTATCCATCACATCCGAGCAAGAATTCCATAAGCGAATAGCATCTGCTTTTTCCGTCACCCAATATTATGGAAACAACCTCAATGCTCTTTGGGACCTGCTCAGCACCGACGTAGAACGTCCAGTTGAGTTAATTTGGACGAACTCAAAACATTCAGAAGAACGAATGGGTGATGCATATAAAAAAATCTTAACCATTCTTGACCGAGTAAAAAGTCAAGATGAAAGCTTTGGACTAGATGAGAAATTCAGCTACCAACT
>NZ_JABULD010000966.1:0-642 GCF_014060985.1 Pseudomonas sp. MD195_PC81_125 | reverse complement strand
CTCGATGCTTGCGTACAATCGCGCACCCTGAACTTCCTGGGCAGCACCTGCCTTACGCAATTGCACTTGGGCCGTTCCAGCCCCATGCAGCCATGCCAGCCAATACCTCTTCTTATAAAGAGCTGGGTGAGCAGGATTATCGGAGAAATACCATGTACGCAGTAATCGTTACCGGCGGTAAGCAATACAAGGTCGCTGAAGGTGAATACCTGAAGATCGAAAAACTGGAAGTCGCTACTGGCGAATCCGTGACTTTTGACCGCGTTCTGCTGGTCGCCAATGGCGACGACGTGAACATCGGCGCACCTGTTGTTGCTGGCGCAACCGTCAAGGCTGAAGTGATCTCCCAAGGTCGTCACGATAAAGTCCGCATCATCAAGTTCCGTCGCCGTAAGCACCACATGAAGCGTATGGGCCACCGCCAGTGGTTCACCGAGATCAAAATCACCGGTATTCAGGCTTAATTACAGCCTAATTCCTCACTAGGAGAATTGAACTCATGGCACACAAAAAAGCTGGTGGTAGTACCCGTAACGGTCGCGACTCAGAAGCCAAACGCCTTGGCGTGAAGATGTATGGCGGCCAGGTCATCAAGGCCGGCAACATCATCGTACGTCAGCGCGGCCACCCAATTCCACGCTG
>NZ_JABULD010000965.1:0-717 GCF_014060985.1 Pseudomonas sp. MD195_PC81_125 | reverse complement strand
CCCCGTCCAGTTTCCCTGGCCCTCCCCGTGAACCATACCGAAATGGGAACCTGAATCGCGCCGCCCTGATCGGGACGAATGAACACCATTGGCGGGTCTTGGCTGGTCACCGCCCTAGCAAACGTTCCTGATGCGGTTGCAACGCCGGAATAGGTGCCTTTGGTGAGAAGACAAAGCCTTGGTGCCTCCGAATCAATTTGAACAAACGAGTTGTCATTGATGCTCTGAAAGCCGTAACTCATGTCCCGTACCTGATTGCGTAGCCTTTGGCGACGATCCTCGTCTGAATTGTTGAAGCGCCGGCTGAAGGGTTTTTGGGCCGTACCACTACTTGCCCCACCGCCGTCGTGACGTATGGATAGGACTTTGCGTTGCCTGACCCATCTGTTTCAGATGACTGCACATCCTGCGCCCTCGTCGGGATGATCATGAACACGCAATTGGCAGGGTTGAAACCGGGAATGTTCAGCGTGTAGCTGGGCGTGGTACCGCTGAAATCAATCACGCCCTGCCACAGCACCTGATAGGTGAAGCTGTTGGTGTCCATGGCGAGCTGACCGCTCTCGTCAAACACACGAAGGCCAAATAGAGCCATTGATCACCCCAAATAGCCGAGACGAACGCGCAGCACGTTGTTGGCGTCATAAACCGAGACGTTCAGTGAATTGATCACCAGTCGCCCCTGTCCCGGGACAATGCCATTGATCTCAAGCGTTC
>NZ_JABULD010000964.1:0-726 GCF_014060985.1 Pseudomonas sp. MD195_PC81_125 | reverse complement strand
GGAAAATAGCATTTTAAGATCTGCAGAGGTTTCTAGCTTCCAAGCATGAATCTTACTGTCTTAGAATAGTTAAGGAATCTGGTTTTTCAAAATTTTGGAGCTTTGTCGACTTTTTTCCAGAATTCTTTGGATCGTTGTTTTTTTTGAGTGTTCTTCAAGTGGTAAGGGTCGAGACCCTTTGTTTCAGGGAAAAAAAAATAATGTTGTTAGCCTGGTGATTAATTTAGACAGTTCATCGTCGCATAGTTTCTCATGCGCTAAGGACTGCTCTGCCAATGTTGAGTCTATTTCTTTTTCTAGGTAGTTCATTGAGGGTCTCCAATTCTCGCGCGTGATACAGGCACGGATTCTAACAAAATATGTCCTCTAACAGCCCCACCTGTACCCCGTTTGCCAGGCGTTTGATACCCGACATGAGGGTCTGCAGGACCGTCGGTGGATGGAACGAGACGAGGATCATCGATGTTCACCTCTGCACCCTTATTTTTGCCCTCTAGTACGCGCCATTCCGTAGGATAAGATTTTCCGTAT
Source organism: Pseudomonas sp. MD195_PC81_125 (assembly GCF_014060985.1). Classification (NCBI taxonomy): domain Bacteria; kingdom Pseudomonadati; phylum Pseudomonadota; class Gammaproteobacteria; order Pseudomonadales; family Pseudomonadaceae; genus Pseudomonas; species Pseudomonas sp. MD195_PC81_125. Next base: position 195 of record NZ_JABULD010000964.1, on the reverse strand, counting down.
TGGTCTTTACCCCACTTGGTAACTGTAAATTCATTTTTTGGTACGCCAGTTCGAGTAAATGCCTCGTCTAATCCTTTATGCATCTGCTGATACGACGTTCCTGGCGTATGTCTCCAGTCGAGGTCAACCTCTGAATTGAATTTCCATGTCCCACCTGGAACCGGTTGTGGGCAATTTGTTGGACCACTGGCCAAG
>NZ_JABULD010000963.1:0-634 GCF_014060985.1 Pseudomonas sp. MD195_PC81_125 | reverse complement strand
CCGCCGGCAACAAATCCCTGAAGTAGTGCCAGAAATAATCAAAACTGGCTTTGCTGGCCGCGTCGATGCCAAGGTGATCATGCAGTTCGACGGCAGCATCGATACTCAGGTATTTCCTTCCGGCCTCGACGTCGCGGTAGTAATTGGCCGAGAACGGAATATTGACCTCGTCGAGAAACGTGGAGATCTTCAGATGCCCCGCGTCGATTCGAAACTGCATGAGAAATGCGCCAAACGCACGTTTGCTATCCAAGCTCTTCCGCCTCTGCCGACAGAGTGACAAGCACTCTGGTCGTGTTTTTCTTGATCTTCATACTGGAAGTCACCACGCCTATTTCTTGCGTATTACGCACATGAACGCCCCCACAGGGGATTGACCAGTCTTCGCATTGCCACCAACGAAATCCCTGTCCCTGGCGGGTATCCGCTTCCGTACGAATCTCATGACTTGCAGAGCAAAACTCGTTCAAGGCATCTGTTGCGCGCCTCAGACTGTCTTCGTCGAACTCACCGACAAACTCGTATTGGTTCTCGCCACCCTCGTCGCTCAGCGGCGAACGAACCGGATGCGCAATCGCTCGCCCGAGCGTCCGCTCGAGCATGCAATGAATCAAATGCATCGCCGAATGAACCC
>NZ_JABULD010000962.1:0-535 GCF_014060985.1 Pseudomonas sp. MD195_PC81_125 | reverse complement strand
GAATAGCGAGGTGGAAAAAAATCTGTCCGGCATCTTACCGGGCGCGCCGCCGGGTTCAAAGTGTGCGCTGCAATTCTCGGCGTACACGCTGGAAATACGCGTCCTGGCGACGAAGCGTCACACCGCCGATCCTTAAAACAGAGAAACCTTCGCAAGAAGCATTGGCACGTTCCGGAAAAAGGGTTAAGGTGGCGCCACTGTGCTGCTTGTGTCACTGAGAATCTCTACACGATATGTTGAATTTCGATCCAACCATCTACAAGAATTTTTCCTGCTCTTTGCACTCAGTCTCGGCCAGGGTTCTTCCTGAGTCGCAGTTATCTTTGTTCAAGGAGTTACACCATGTCTAATCGCCAAACCGGTACCGTTAAGTGGTTCAACGATGAAAAAGGCTTCGGCTTCATCACTCCACAATCCGGTGACGACCTGTTCGTTCACTTCAAAGCTATCCAATCCGACGGCTTCAAAAGCCTGAAAGAAGGCCAACAGGTTTCTTTCATCGCTACCCGCGGTCAGAAAGGCATGCAAGCTGAAG
>NZ_JABULD010000961.1:0-689 GCF_014060985.1 Pseudomonas sp. MD195_PC81_125 | reverse complement strand
GGCAGATTCATGAAGACTCCGATAAGACTTGTGCCAGTCGCCTTCTGGGGCAACTGCGAACCGGGAAGCCTAACAGTTTGATTTCCAATGAATTAATACCGAAATAGCAGGTCGTCCGTCGTTTTTGGAATAAGCGCTTGTCGCTCTTGGCAATGCAACTGGCGTTGAAGAGACGTAAGCGGTCGCTGACAGACGAGGACTGTCACACTTATTTGTTAGCGTCGATGTCTTTCAGTCAGGGAGAAAACGCCGATGAAGTTCGCACCGAAAATGCTCGCTGTGGTGCTTGGATTGGGTCTAGCCGCTCACGCATTCGCCACCGATCTGAAGCACTGGCCGGCGGATCAGGCCAAGGCACTGGACGCGATGATCGCGGCCAATGCCAACAAAGGTAACTACGCGGTGTTCGACATGGACAACACCAGTTACCGCTATGACCTCGAAGAGTCGTTGCTGCCGTTCATGGAAAACAAGGGCCTGATCACCCGCGACAAACTCGATCCCTCCCTGAAGCTGATGCCGTTCAAGGACACCGCCGACCATAAGGAAAGCCTGTTCAGTTACTACTACCGGCTGTGCGAAGTCGACGACATGGTCTGCTACCCGTGGGTGGCGCAAGTGTTCTCCGGCTTCACGCTCAAGGAGCTCAAAGGCTATGTCGATGAGCTGATGGCCTCGGGCAAACCGGT
>NZ_JABULD010000960.1:0-788 GCF_014060985.1 Pseudomonas sp. MD195_PC81_125 | reverse complement strand
CCTTTGTAGGCCGGGCCAAACAGGACGTCGAAGGATATGCCGCTTTCGGCGATGGCTGCCGCGTAGAAACGCCCCAGTTGCGCCAGGGCCGATCCCGTGTTGAACAGGCCGGCGTTGAAGAAGTAAGGACTGGTGCGCCCGGACTTCAGGGTGAACTCACCGAAGCGCAAAACGCCGCGATCGATGGCAAAACGAATGAAATCGCGCTGATACGCTTGCATGAAAAAAACCCCAAATACCACGGATTTAGCTAATTAGCTTGACGCCGTGTATCATACACGCACGCGATTTTTGGGGCCATTTATGCGGATCATCAGTGTGAACGTCAATGGTATTCAGGCGGCAGTCGAGCGTGGTTTGCTCAGTTGGCTGCAAGCTCAGAATGCCGACGTCATCTGCCTGCAGGACACCCGTGCCTCCGCCTTTGAACTGGATGACCCAGCCTTCCAACTGGATGGCTACTTCCTTTATGCCTGCGATGCTGAAGTCCCTGCCCAAGGTGGCGTGGCTTTGTATTCGCGGTTGCAACCGAAGGCTGTCATCAGCGGTCTCGGTTTCGAGACGGCCGACCGCTACGGGCGCTACCTGCAAGCAGATTTCGACAAAGTCAGTATTGCTACCTTGCTGCTTCCTTCGGGGATGAACGGTGATGAGGACTTGAACCAGAAGTTCAAGCTCATGGACGATTTCGGCAAGTACCTGGACAAGCAGCGGCGTAAACGTCGCGAGTACATTTATTGTGGCTCGCTGTACGTGGCGCAGCAGAAAGCTCGACATCAAGAACTGGC
>NZ_JABULD010000959.1:0-529 GCF_014060985.1 Pseudomonas sp. MD195_PC81_125 | reverse complement strand
CTGAGCGCGGCAAGCCGGAGATAAAGTGGAACTGCTGCAATCCCTTCACCCTACTTTGTAAGTCCTTTTGTCCGACGAGCGTAGTCCAACAATACCCTTTCGACTAGTAGTGTTTTGATATCAAAATAGAGCAAAACGGACTATGAAAGCCCGTTTTAATCGCGAAAAAAATGGTGAAGCGTTTAAGTCATTTCTCCGTCGTCCCGTTATCAGTGGTCAACGAAAAAAGTCGCGCATTTGCGCCACCGGCATGGGTCTGATCACGCAGTTGCCAAGTCGTCGGCAAGGGTCGGAATGGGTCAGGCACGTCCACGTCCAGATCGCCGATCAACCAGACCCGGGCACTGCCCTTGGGCAGGTCATCGAGTCGGTCCAGGTAGACCTCCTCGGACACCAGGGTGCCGAAACCGTAGTGATTCGGACGCGTCGAACGGCCATCGGCAGCGGGCGGGGTATACAGCCGCACCTGAGCGTCAGTGCGGTTGTAGTAGACGTAACTGAGGTACCAGAGCATGTCGCTGGTGACGAT
>NZ_JABULD010000958.1:0-555 GCF_014060985.1 Pseudomonas sp. MD195_PC81_125 | reverse complement strand
CTCTTCGAGTTCTGCACGACTAAAGCCCATATCATGATTTGATAGAGACACCGAAGTGGATAGACCATCAGTCAGCTGAGCAGCCTTCCCAAGCTTGACCACTTCATCCTCTGTGACAGGAGTTGGCTCCTCCTTTTCATCCTGTCCGAAAACGTTTCCGGTTCGAGCTATCGGAGCCCCCTCTTCGTGAAGAATCATAATTTCTTGACCGGAATCAGACTTGAGCAAAAATCGCTGATCCGCACCGAAACTACGATCTGTACCCTTAATATCGATCAGTTCATAACCTTTGATACTAGAAAGCTTCTCTAGTAGATCGATTTCAGTTTCTGCTTCGAAAGTAGCATTTCGCATGAAGTCTTCTTTTTGAAACTTAGTCACAAGCATTCCCTCCTTAGATGAGGGCGCATTTATACAGCGTGCTTGACACTGCAACAATACGACTAAATTCCGGCCTTCTCGAATGCCAATGGTTCAAGAGCCTTCATCTGGACGAGGGTCAGAGGTGAAAAATTTCGATCAAGCTGCAGCTCGGCGAAACGCTCGACACTCAGG
>NZ_JABULD010000957.1:0-591 GCF_014060985.1 Pseudomonas sp. MD195_PC81_125 | reverse complement strand
TTCTTTTATATCGCTATAAACAACTCTTAAATGGTGCACTCGACAGGATTCGAACCTGTGACCGCTCGGTTCGTAGCCGAGTACTCTATCCAGCTGAGCTACGAGTGCATTTGTTGCGCCGCATTATAGCCCGTCTAATCTCTATTCCAACCACTTTTTCTAATAAATTCAACAACTTACAGAAAAAGCCAGATTACAACGTACTAAGCAAATAATGGCGGAGAACGGGGGATTCGAACCCCCGACACCCTTTTGAGGTGTACTCCCTTAGCAGGGGAGCGCCTTCGGCCACTCGGCCAGCTCTCCGCAACACGGGGCGTATATTAACCACCTTCTTCCCCGTTTGCAAACATAAAAATCGATAAAAATTAATGGCTTGGTTCTTCGTCCTTCTCTTTCTTTATACGCAGGTAAATTTCCTCACGGTGCACGGCAACCTCTTTCGGGGCGTTGACGCCGATGCGCACTTGATTTCCTTTGACGCCGAGCACGGTCACGGTGATTTCGCCATCACCGATAATCAGGCTTTCTGCGCACCGACGAGTCAGAATCAGCATACCTTTCTCCTCACGCATTTCATTTCAGGGACAA
>NZ_JABULD010000956.1:0-530 GCF_014060985.1 Pseudomonas sp. MD195_PC81_125 | reverse complement strand
CAACGGTTCGATGCAAGTCGTAGCCAGCGGGCTTCCTTGTCGAGTTTCCTGCGAAATGCCAGCAACGAAAAGGGTGACGCCACCTACCGTGCAGATTAAGATTACGCGCTTTTTTTCGAAATTATGGGCGACAGCCTGCGGCTGACGTCTCGAGGAACTCTAAATGGTATTTTTTCCGGTATTTCTTTCGGTTGTTTTCGTCGTTCGCAACCAATCAAACCATCTTGGAAGTATCCTGGCAGACGCAGTCGAACGGATGTCGACACTGGTAAGTGACTATGAACTAATTGTTGTCGACAACGCGTCTGACGATGACAGCATATCCATATTAAAAAGTCTGACTGCTGAAAATGGCCTGCCAAACTTGCAAGTTTATGCCTTGACTAAAGAAGTCGATGCCGACACCGCATCGTGGGCAGGTCTGGAGAATGCCCTGGGTGATTTCGTCGCGGTGATAGACCCACTCGTTGATGACATCGCTTTTCTACCTGAAATGCTCGACAAAGCGGTCAGCGGTGCAGACGTGGTTT
>NZ_JABULD010000955.1:0-559 GCF_014060985.1 Pseudomonas sp. MD195_PC81_125 | reverse complement strand
TCCACCCCGATTTCAAGCAATGCCTGCTCGATCTGGGTTGTTTCTACAAACTCGGCAATTGTCTGCTTACCCATGACATGCCCGATGTGATTGATCACTTCGACCATTGCGCGGTTAATCGGGTCGTCCAGCATATCCTTTACGAAACTTCCGTCGATCTTCAGGAAGTCTACAGGCAAATGTTTCAGATAAGCGAATGAAGACATTCCGGCGCAAAAATCATCAAGCGAGAAGTAACATCCTAAGCCTTTGAGTTCATTAATAAATCTAATTGCACTCCCAAGATTGGCAATGGCACTGGTTTCGGTAATTTCAAAACAAATCATTTCAGGAGGTATGGCGTAGTTAACAAACTGTTCACGTAGAAAGTGCAAAAACGCGTCATCTCCGATAGTAATGCCTGAAAGATTAATCGCACACATTGCCAAAGGTTCTTCATGTTGTTCGGCAATACATTGGGCAATGACTTTAAAAACATTTTCTACAACCCAACGGTCCAGTTGGCTCATCAGACCATAACGTTCGGCCGCCGGAATGAAACTGTCCGGCAGGATCATTC
>NZ_JABULD010000954.1:0-579 GCF_014060985.1 Pseudomonas sp. MD195_PC81_125 | reverse complement strand
TTTTTTGTATTGTTTAACTTTGCGTGCACGCTTGGTGCCAGTATGTTTTGACTGCGACGCCACGGGTGCCTTTGGTTTTCGATTCCGGATCCAGCAGGGCGATGATGTCGCGCAGGGATTTGGAGTATTCGCCCATCAGGGTGCGCAGTTTGCCTTCGAATTCCAGCTCGGCTTGCAATTTGTCGTCTTGCGACAGATTTTTCAAACGCGCTTGCAGCTCTTTGATAGCTTCTTCGGTGGCGCGATATTCGTTGATCAAGGACATGGTAACTACCTTATGCGGATGTGTTGAATGGCAGGGGACAGTGCCGCAATAATAGTCAGGCTGTTTCATCAAGTAAACATTTAAGCGTATTTTTTATTTGAATTAGTTACGTGAAATAACCGGTAAATTGAATGGTCATCTAAATAATGTGATGCAGTCATCACGATTATTCACAATTATCTGGCCGAACAGCTTCACCGGCGCATCATCGCTTCGTCGTACAGTGCGCTCAGGCGCCATGAACCGCGCCCTCTCCGGCAAGTGCTCATCATTACTGCAGATTTCGCGCACAGTCGCTAGAATGGCCGCCTTTG
>NZ_JABULD010000953.1:0-560 GCF_014060985.1 Pseudomonas sp. MD195_PC81_125 | reverse complement strand
CGATTCGGTAATCCCGGTACCGATAGAAACTGTCGCMAAAGGGAAAAGGAAAATTCTGCAATGGACCGCTGACGGAAAGTCATCGGACGATGTTTCGGTGATCCTCGGCATCAGCAAAAGGACCGTAAACTTCCATATAAACCATTGCCTGAAGAAACTCGGTTGCCAAAACAAAATCGCCGCGGCCGTTAAAGCTTCGCTGATGGGCCTGCTCTGGAAATAATTACACGAGTAATTTATTCGATAACTAACTGGTGAATTACCGGGGGAGTGTGCGCGAGTTCACAGAATGACCCGGTTAATAATATTTCATTTATAAGCTAATGCCTTTTCAGCGTAACGAACTTATCAAGAAACTTTAGTTGGATCGTCACAATCATTCCTGTCGACGGTGTCTGTTCAACGGTGCGACCAAACGCCACGGCGCAGGTTTCATGCCGTCTCGCCATGATGCGTGGCCTCGTTTCTGCATGGCGCACAGCGCATACGGAAAACCGTCACGTCCAACCGGCATCATCCGCTCGCATCGGGCTAAGGAACATCATCGTGAAAATCAACTG
>NZ_JABULD010000952.1:0-636 GCF_014060985.1 Pseudomonas sp. MD195_PC81_125 | reverse complement strand
GTCATAGCGTTGGAAACCAATGGCTGGGTTCCAAATAACCGGCGCTTACCTGTACTCATATACCTCAACGTTGTGGGAGGGCGCATCGATTTGGCCCCACGGGTCGAGGAAATTTTCAGAGCAAACGGCTGGTTACGCCAATGGCGTGACAAGGTATACGGCTATCACCATTACTACACTGAAACGCACGAGGTACTTGGCATCGCACTCTTTGCCACTCTAGTCACATACCAGAAATACCCATGGACGGCCGAACACGCCGAATCGCTGGGTAACAAGAAGCATAAATCTGGTTTTTGAAAAGCGTCATTAATTGAGCAATGTGCAGATTTCCGCCGATCATGCTTACGAAGCGTGCTGTTAAAATTCAATGCAATCGGCGGTCAGATCAAATGCAGCGCCTGGTCAAGTGCAATGCAAACGAGTGGTCAGTACCGATGTAATCAGGTGGTCAAGTGGAGTGCAATTTCTCATGTATGACCTCCAGTTTCATGAGTTTGATAACAATACCTTTGCCGGGTTTTTATTGCAGTGTGCGGTCTATCCACAACACTGATTTACCGACCTGTTGGCGACTCTCAATTCGGGCATGGACCTGCTGCACATCCTCCATGTCATAGTGGCCTTCGATGTCGA
>NZ_JABULD010000951.1:0-709 GCF_014060985.1 Pseudomonas sp. MD195_PC81_125 | reverse complement strand
TTTCGAACTGGAGCGATCGCTGCCGGCGCGAACGAAGCTCTTGTTGATTTTCTGGCTGAAAATTTGCTACCCAAAGGTCTTGATAGCAATAGCGTTGAGTATAGAAACGGCATCAATAAGCTAATGGCTGCGTCGCAGTTGATTGGAGTTTTAACTGCCGCGTTCACTAATGGAGATCCTTCTGTTGCAGCAGATGTTACTGCAAATGCTACACAGTTTAACTATCTGAATCATGCTGAAATGCAGGCGCTTGCCAATGAGCTTGCGACGTGCAAAGAAACTAATACTTGTGACGGTGTTTCAGTCAAGTATTTTGAGAAGCATTTGGCGAACGACAAGGTGCTTAAAGAAGTATGTGCAGTTGATATAACCGGCTGCCAAGCGGCGTTGCGAGATATTTATGATGCAACGACAGGGTTCATGCGTGGCGATTACGATGTGGACTTGCCACCAGATTTAAAAAAGATTGTTAACTCATTCCATGAGTTTAATCTTGATGCGAGTGCCGAACCAACTGCTCAGGTAGCAATGCCGTCTATCGAGAAATTTATCGAAGCGGTTGGGCTGGATATCAACAATCCAATAGTAAAAGCTGCGGCGCAGGGTGCGGTATCGCTGATTATTGCCAAAAAAACCGGCGGTATGCTGGGGGCAAATGGTGTGAAGCTTGCCGGAAGCAAAACTATCTGGAAAGGTGTGGGAAAGGAAA
>NZ_JABULD010000950.1:0-518 GCF_014060985.1 Pseudomonas sp. MD195_PC81_125 | reverse complement strand
TTCCATTGCGCCGGTCAGATAGTAATGACCATCCAGTGGCGGGGTGTCCGCTGACGCTTGAGTTGTTGGCAACCAAATAAGTGCTGCGAAAAAATATGGCTTTCAATTCCATGAGGTAAAGCTCCTTGGCGGCTCCGGGCTCGGGAGCCGAATGAGATGCAGGCTTCGGACCGTGGCTCAACAGTCAGCCGGTCTGGTTGACATTGCCGGTCGAAAAGAATTTACCAAGGCAAGCTGGCAACGTGGGAAATAAAACGATGTAAGAATTATCCCTGACATTTATCAGAGTATTTTCGGCGTGGAAGTGTTGCTTAAGGGGGTGGAAATGACTGTTGGATCGCACTTCGATAATTATTGAGTTGGCACTGAAGTACAGCATTCACGAGCTGAATAAAGTTTCAGAAAAATGAATTGCCATCAAATTGATGGCACTTTTGTTGTTCGGCGTTGTCGTCAGCGAATTGTTTGTAAAATTCCGCGAATTTTCGGAAGAGTCCTACTTCTATTTCTTACGAGAG
>NZ_JABULD010000949.1:0-975 GCF_014060985.1 Pseudomonas sp. MD195_PC81_125 | reverse complement strand
GACGGCTTTCAGGCCTTCGTTGACGATCGATTGAGCCAGAACGGTCGCAGTGGTAGTACCGTCACCAGCGTCATCGTTGGCACGGGAGGCAACGTCTTTGACCAGCTGCGCGCCCATGTTTTCGAAGCGATCTTCGAGTTCGATTTCCTTGGCGACGGAAACGCCGTCCTTGGTGATGGTCGGAGCGCCGAAGCTCTTCTCGAGAATCACGTTACGGCCTTTCGGGCCCAGGGTCGCTTTTACCGCGTCAGCCAGAACGTTGACGCCTTTGAGCATCTTGGAGCGAGCGGCATCGCCGAACTTAACTTCTTTAGCAGCCATGATCGATATTCCTTAAATACTTTGTAGTAACGGGAAAATGAACGGGGGTATCAGCCTTCGATAACAGCGAGGATTTCGTTCTCGCTCATTACCAGCAGGTCTTCGCCGTCAACTTTCACAGTGTTGCTGCCGGAGTAAGGACCGAACACAACCTTGTCGCCTTCCTTCACGGACAGTGCACGCACTTCACCGTTTTCCAGAGCCTTGCCCGGGCCTACAGCGAGAATCACACCGTGGTTGGCTTTTTCAGCAGCCGAACCTGGCAGGACGATACCGCCAGCGGTTTTCTTTTCTTCTTCGCTGCGACGGATGACGACGCGGTCATGCAGAGGACGAAGCTTCATTGTCGATCTCTCCTAATTGTGGTTTTCATCGGCCGGTGTAGTCCCGGCGGGTTTAACAAATCCGGCCTGCGCCGGTTGCGGTTCGTCGAGCGAACCGCGGAAGTCTGTCCGGCTTGAATGCCGGAAACCTTTCGGTGACCGATACATAAGGGCGCATAAGCTTATTACAAGGGCGGGGACAGAAAATTTTTCATCATGTGCCCCTTGAATGCCGCGCATAAACAAACGGCACCCGAAGGTGCCGTGTCAATGCAGGGGTTACTGGCTGTCGCGATGTTCGAACTCGCCTTCGATCACATCACCCCTCGCG
>NZ_JABULD010000948.1:0-560 GCF_014060985.1 Pseudomonas sp. MD195_PC81_125 | reverse complement strand
GAATCATCAGCGCGCTTTTGCCGCAAATACCTTCTATCGCATGCAGTGCCGCATCGCTGCTGTTGCAAAGATTATCCAGTACAACAACTTCATAACCTGCTTCAAGCAGCGCAAGTGTGGTGTGCGAGCCGATATAGCCGGCGCCACCCGTTACCAGAATCTTCATAGCGCGGTCCGTCATTGGATAAGTGACAAGTAGCCTGTCAAGTCCCTTTCATTGAATCTGTGGCGCACCACACAAATAAGGACGACAACAGCCTTAAACAAAATTAGTTCAACCACTGGCAATAAATATTTTTGCAGGTCAAACTGTATTGCCCGGTACTTATTAGCACCCCGAGTGCACTCATCACTATCAACAGATACCGACTAAAAATAACCAATAACGCTATAACCGACATCTCATAACATTGTCAGGTTTTACCCTCCGCACTAATTGCCATTAACAACCTGACTCAGGTATTAAAGTACTCGTTCAATAATCATTGAAACTTGTGCGCGTTCCTAAGTGCGCGCATCCGTTGCCTGTGTTCCATGACTGTCCAGGATACTTTTATGAT
>NZ_JABULD010000947.1:0-554 GCF_014060985.1 Pseudomonas sp. MD195_PC81_125 | reverse complement strand
TGCCTTCAAACCCGATCCACGTACCAACCTGGACGATGACTCGCGTCGTTTCGACTTCTTCTCCCACGTGCCGGAAGCGACCCGCACGCTGACCGAGTTGTATTCCAATTCGGGTACTCCGGCCAGTTATCGCGAGATGGACGGTAATGGCGTGCATGCCTACAAGTTGGTGAACGCCAAGGGCGAAGTGCACTACGTGAAGTTTCACTGGAAAAGTTTGCAGGGCATCAAAAACCTGACACCTGAACAAGTCGAGAAAGTTCAGGGCAAGGATTACAGTCATATGACTAATGATCTGGTCAGCCATATCAACAAAGGTGATTTCCCGAAATGGGACTTGTACATCCAAGTGCTAAATCCGCAAGATTTGTCCAAGTTTGATTTCGATCCATTGGACGCTACCAAGATCTGGCCAAATGTTCCTGAGCGAAAAGTTGGACAAATGGTGTTGAACCGTAATCCGGCCAACGTGTTCCAGGAAACCGAACAAGTTGCGATGGCCCCGGCCAATGTTGTGCCGGGTATCGAACCTTCGGAAGATCGTTTTGTTGCAG
>NZ_JABULD010000946.1:0-653 GCF_014060985.1 Pseudomonas sp. MD195_PC81_125 | reverse complement strand
AATCGCTGGTAAAAGCGCAACTGTTGCGATCTGCACAACGCGGTCACGCCCTTATAGCCGCGTTTGATGGCCCATTCGGTAGCGGCTGCCAACAGACCATTGACCGCGATCGGTAGCTGATGGGGTGTGTAGGAGATCAAGCGGCTGAATTCGACATGGCGCGACAGCGCCGCCGTGGGAGAAACGTGTTGCTGCGCCAGCGATACCCATTCGAACGGTGCCGGAGTCGCCCTCAATACCGCCAGCAGTTGATCGTGGCGATACAGCAGAAAGTGAGTACTGCGCGACTTTATCGCCAGTCTGGTTTCGAGCATCCGCGCCCGTGAAGTCAGCATGTAATGCTGCAGCCGAAGCCGAAATTGTCGATCGATAAACCGGTCGAACTCCTGAGTATCCGCCCCCGCCTCAAGCGTCACGATGCGACACCCGTCATGGTGACTTTTCAACGTCACCTGAAGCGCCCGCAGGTAATCCGTGAGTTGCAAATTCGTAGTGTCCATTCTTTCTCCGCAGACCTTAACTTATCGAAGTGTTTCAAGTGCAGGGAAAGGATGGTTGCTTTTGACAATTCCGCCACGCCAGAAAATCTGATAATCAGGTGGGAAATATCAATGAATACGGACACTTGGCGACTTTTCCGACATGGAAAACAG
>NZ_JABULD010000945.1:0-546 GCF_014060985.1 Pseudomonas sp. MD195_PC81_125 | reverse complement strand
GCGAACTTTATGCCTTCAAGGGATTATGACGGGTGACGGAAAATTAACTACAAGTCATCCCGTGACCGAATGTCGCAGATGGCCAGTTGAATCCCTTGCAGGCCGTGCCTTGCAAGGATTCTGGCTGAATCTGAAAAAAAATTCTCATCGGCGGCGTGAATAGGACGTAATGAGTCGCCAATAGAGGCTCAAAGCCACGTCAGCAGGCGCTTGTGGGACGTCTGTACGACTTTCGGATACAGTCTGCGATTTTGCGACAAATACTTATATCTGTAGGGCTTTGGATTTCCTGACTACCGAGTTAGTAATTGTTGTAAGCCTTTATCCTTCTAGGCTGTAGCTGTTTGCCTGATTGACCAGCCAATCGCGAAATGCCTTGAGTGACGCCGATTCGACCTTGCGCTCCGGAATCATCAGGTAATACGCCTTGATGCTGGAGAGTGCATCCGGGTTGGCGATCACCAATCGTTTCTCGGCCAGTTCGCGTTGAATCAGGAACGGCGGAATCAGTGCGATACCCATGTCGTGCATGGGCCGCCTGGGGCC
>NZ_JABULD010000944.1:0-655 GCF_014060985.1 Pseudomonas sp. MD195_PC81_125 | reverse complement strand
CCCCGCTATAAAACTCTCCCGACATATCGAACCCTCGACAAATGTTATGGAGAACACACTTGAACGCTCTGACCATGGATAAAATTATCCGCTACAGCAAAGTCATACTGATGAGTTACTTCAGTTTTTTTGGCTTGCTGATGATGTTCAGCAATTTCACCGACTACGGTTCAAACTACGAATATGTCGCGCACGTCCTGAGCATGGACACGACCGAACACAACCCCAACCTGCGCTACCGCGCCATCACCTCGCCAACGCTGCACCACCGTATCTACTGGCTGATCATTACCCTGGAAGTCACTTTCAGCGCATTTTGCATGTTGGGTGTCTATCAATTACTCAAGAACATCAACGGCTCCAGCGAGGAATTTCATGAAGCCAAGAAGTTTTCGATCATTGGCCTTTTAATCGCTGTTTTCATCTACTACGTATGTTTTCAAGTTGTCGGTGTCGAATGGTTCGACATGGACACTTCAAACATCTGGAACGCCAAGGATTGGGCCCGACATATTGTCGACTTTATCTTGCCGCTGCTGATTTACATCGTGATAAAAGTCGAGCGCTGAACATCAGCGCTCGCACAGTGACAGGCTCAAGCCAACTTGCCCTGACGGGGCAATGCCACGGCACGGGGTTTGCGAAATACCAAGAC
>NZ_JABULD010000943.1:0-689 GCF_014060985.1 Pseudomonas sp. MD195_PC81_125 | reverse complement strand
CGGAATAGAGCAAGCCGAAATTCTTCAAATGAGCGTCGCCATTTCCGACGATGCAACTCAGGGCAACGCTATCGAAGAGTTGATCGAGGGACGTGCGCAAATGTATCGCCGGACAAAATACTCGAACTGCCTTCGCGATGGCTGCATAACTTTTGCTGTACTTCTGAGTGGCCGACAGCCCCATCAACACGGCCATGTCTTCAAAACCGATCGGGTTGAGCTGATCGTCGCGATCAAAGCGGCGCATGACAAATAGCTTGGCGTTGTCGGAAAGGTAAAACGGCGGAACGGGAATGCCCGCGTCTTTTGCCATGGACATGCACAGGAATTCGTTGATCGCCAGGCCCGGGAATTCGTCTCTGCCACTTTTGATGATCAGGTCCGAGGTTTTGGATGTCACTCGCGGCAACTCTACCTCTTGTCGTTCCGGCACCAGCAACTTGGGTTGAACACCTGAAATGCCTGCCCGCAGGATGTAGCGATCAAGCATGTCGGCGAAGATATCTTCCGTGCCGTCCCACGTGAGAATCTCTTCGAGTTTCTCTCCCGGAAATTCTTGCTCCTGCAACAAGGCATCCACGGTTTCAGAGCGTACGTGAACCCTGCCAATGGGCGATGTGCTGCCGGAAAGCGCCAGTAGCAACATTGGGTCGACGTTGACTGTCTTGGCCAAGCGATTGCGTAACTGT
>NZ_JABULD010000152.1:0-699 GCF_014060985.1 Pseudomonas sp. MD195_PC81_125 | reverse complement strand
CCGTTGTCAGTGTTGATGCTTGCAGGAATGCGCGAAATTCTGATCATCTCGACGCCGGACGATCTGCCATGCTTCCGTAAGTTGCTCGGAGACGGCAGTCTCTATGGCATCAAACTGACTTACGCCGAACAACCGAGCCCGGATGGGCTGGCGCAAGCTTTCATCATTGGTGAAGAGTTCATCGGTAATGATCCTTGCTGTTTGATCCTGGGAGACAACATTTTCTATGGTCAGCATTTCTCCGATAACCTGCGCTCCGCCAGTGACCGTCAGCAAGGTGCAACCGTTTTTGGATACCATGTTTCCGATCCTGAGCGTTTCGGTGTTGTGGAGTTTGATGCTGCTGGTCGTGCGCTGAGTATCGAAGAAAAGCCGGTTAAGCCGAAATCGAGTTACGCGGTCACAGGTCTGTATTTCTACGACAATCAAGTCGTCGATATTGCGAAGAAGATCAAGCCGTCCGAGCGCGGCGAGCTGGAAATCACCGATGTGAATCGTGCTTATCTCGAACAGCAAACCCTTAATGTCGAGATGCTGGGGCGTGGTTTTGCGTGGTTGGATACAGGCACCCATGACTCTCTGCTTGAGGCGAGTCACTTCGTCCACACCATTGAGCAGCGTCAAGGCTTGAAAGTGGCGTGCCTGGAAGAAATTGCATACCACAATGGCTGGATCACTTCAGAACAGTTGGCAGTGCAG
>NZ_JABULD010000942.1:0-657 GCF_014060985.1 Pseudomonas sp. MD195_PC81_125 | reverse complement strand
GTCACGTCAATCACTTGAGCTCGCCGAGCGCGGTTTGCGTGCAGCGCAAGGTCGCATCAAGAGTGGCAAATCCTCACCCGTTGAAGGTACGCGCGCAGAGGTTCAGCTATCAGAAGTGCGCCTAGAGTTGAGGCGGGCTGAGCGGGATGAGGCCAGTGCCTACCAGAGACTCGCTCAGGTCATGGGGGCGCCTTTGCCTGCATTTGTGTCCGTAGGTGATCCAAATCGGTCGATGCCAACCGTGCCCGATTCGTCGCTGCTGTTTAGCCGAATTGGTGAAACTGCAGAGCTACGATTAGCAAAACTGCAAATAGATCAGCGGGAAGCCTCTCTTGGTCTTGAGAAGGCTCGTCGAATTCCGGACCTGACCGTGAGTATCGGGAGTCAATACGACGAGCGTGAGCGCGAGCGGGTGAATGTCGTAGGGCTATCTATGCCCATCCCGTTGTTTAACCGTAACCAAGGCAACGTACTGGCCGCAGCCCGCCGTGCCGATCAATCTCGCGACCTTCGGAATGCCAGTGAGTTACGACTGCGCACAGAGATCCAAACCACCTTAGATCAGTGGCTGACTGCTAACACTGAAGTGGCGTCGTTCAATCAAACCATCCTGCCTGCAGCGCAAAGTGCCGTCGATACCGCTACCCGAGGTTTCGA
>NZ_JABULD010000941.1:0-795 GCF_014060985.1 Pseudomonas sp. MD195_PC81_125 | reverse complement strand
CCAAGGGCCTTGGCGGCTTCGGTGTAAGCCGGATCAGTGCCGGCGTTGGCACCGCAAAAAAAACACAAACGGATGTGAGAGACATGCCTTCCTCCTGGGTCAATCCGTCACAGGGTAATGGCTGGCACGCCTTGATCCAAGGACTAAACTTCGCGTTCCGGTGATTCAAAGGTACCGCTGGCGCCACAGGCGTAGGCGGCGAGCAAACTGCACAACAGACCGTTAAAGAACATGACAGGCACTCCGTTTCAGTAGATGCGCCGATCATAGGCCCGGCCGGGAAATCTGGCCGGTAGATTGTTTCGATGAGTGTCATAGCCTGAAAGTTGTATACAATTTTTGACTCAAGTCATAGGAACTTGCGAAGATTTCAGGCAGTCTTTCCATCATTCGTGTTTTTGTTAACCCTGCCTTGGAGATTCACCATGTTTTCCAAAGTTGTTGCGGTATCCCTGCTGGCGCTGGCCAGCAGCCAATTGATGGCTGCCGAGTGCAAAACCACCGTTGATTCCACCGATCAGATGTCCTTCAACACCCAGTCGATCGTGATCGACAAGAGCTGCAAGACCTTCACCGTCGAACTGACCCACTCCGGCAGCCTGCCGAAGAACGTCATGGGCCATAACCTGGTGGTCAGCAAAACCGCTGACATGCAGCCGATCGCCACCGATGGCCTGGCCGCTGGCATCGACAAGAACTACCTGAAAGACGGCGACGAGCGCGTTATCGCTCACACCAAAATCATCGGTGCCGGCGAGAAAGACTCGCTGACCATCGACGTATCGAAGCTSACCG
>NZ_JABULD010000940.1:0-699 GCF_014060985.1 Pseudomonas sp. MD195_PC81_125 | reverse complement strand
TAATTGAAAATTGCCTGCTTGATCAGCCAGTGCGGTGTGCGATCAATCGAGGTCGCGGCAGCCTTCAGGCGCTCGCGGGTCGGGTCATCGAGTTTGACCCCAAGGGTGGTGGTAGCCATATTTTTATCCTCATGGTTGCCACAGTTGCGTGGCATCAGCTGGCGGCAAGATTAGCCGTGCGCCGAAAGAGGTGCAACCGGGTGCAACCCTTTTTTTGTCGGAAAAATTAACGCTTCGTCAGGAATTATTTTCTGGTACTGAAGTGCCGCTCCTGCTTGGTGCTTTTACTTCTAGCGGAGCGCCGTGACTGCGCTAAAAAAGGAGCAAAAACGGCGTATTTATCGGTATATCCGACTAGGTGCAACTTAATCGCCAGAAACTGGTTGCACCTTTTTTACTTTGTTGCATAGCATTCGCGCCCAAGGTGCAACCGGAAGTATCCGGTGTATCGGCTGGTGGCTTTCCTGGGGAAACATCAGTCCTAAATGCGCGGGATCCCGATTCGTCTGCCAAACGTCGTCGTTTGCGTACGATTGATCACTGCTGCTACATAAAAACAAAGCCAGGGCGTACTTAATGAGCGTAAGCAATCCAACACTGATCACGTTCGTGATCTACATCGCAGCAATGGTACTGATCGGCCTCATGGCCTATCGCTCCACCAACAACCTTTCTGACTACATTCTTGGCGGTCGCAGC
>NZ_JABULD010000939.1:0-703 GCF_014060985.1 Pseudomonas sp. MD195_PC81_125 | reverse complement strand
GGAGATCGGCAAAGAAACTCGGTCAGGCCTTCCACTGCGCCCAAAATCAACACCTGGATAAAGGTCCAGAAATCCATTAATCCTCCGTCAGAGCGCTCTTGCTGAGCGACCGGTCAACTGTATTCAGGAATTGAGTATCTGAAGTTAAACAATCGGTATAACGCGACACCCATTGCCTGATCAGGCGACGGAGAATATGTCTTATCAAAAGACACACTCAAGCCATGTTAATAAACGTCCGCCTACGAACTACCCGAAAAATATTTAGGCCTATAGTAGAAAAAAGTTCGATTCGCCAATAAAGTGTGATCCAGCTCACACTGTCTCAGGATCGTGAACAGTGGCAATTGGACATGAACAAAGCCATCGCCATAGATTCAAAATAGTGGCACAATTCCACATTGCCACCATGTAACGACTAGTTCACAGCCCCGAGAAAATCAACTAAAAGCTTGAAATGCTTAATTATTGTTAGAAAACTCGGGAGCCACGTCTAAAAATCGCGTGAATGTTACCAATTGTCAGTCACAGATGAGAACCGGTGCTTTAACATCCCGATGTCAGCACCTAATTCGAGTCAATGCATGATGCTCTCAGGGAACTTGGCGACTAGAAGTCCGCGCCCGACGAACGACGTACCCGGTGTTCTTACTCTGGGTCGTACCCGTGGCGTGGCCGAACATTTCAGGGCGCTGATCGCGAA
>NZ_JABULD010000938.1:0-589 GCF_014060985.1 Pseudomonas sp. MD195_PC81_125 | reverse complement strand
AGAAGCCGCCGTACAGAAAAATCGACTCTCCACGAAACCCTTGATACACACTTGGCTCAATGCGGAACTGGACAGGTGATTCCGGAGTGACTGTCAATTTGCGTTGATAGTCTCTCCAGTTCTGTGCGCCGGGTCCGCCCTGAAGGTCACTGCGCACATAAATTTCAATGGCGTTATTGGTTCGCAAGTTCGAGACCTTCGGAACAGTAAGAATCAGGCCATTTGGATACTTATCAATCTCCAGCTGGCCATTCGATACGCCCTCGATGGAAATCTGCCCGGTTTGAACCAGTGGCAAAACGAAGTCGACGAACAGAGACGGCGAAGTCAAAGCTTCTCCGTTTCTTGTGATTACATAGAAGATTTCGACCCTTTTTCCTTCGAGCTCAAGTGCTTCAGCGTCGGAAAAAGGAAAACGCAAATCGGTGAATTCTTCGACTGTCTGAGAGGGTAACCGGAAGCTTTCTCCGCTGGCCTCAAGCACCTGCCCTTGCACCCGCACTTGATCGCCGATCTGAAAGTCCTGATTGTTTACAGACACCTGATAAAAACAGCGAATTAAAACAAAAAAAATCGGGGGGGCGCCCCC
>NZ_JABULD010000937.1:0-813 GCF_014060985.1 Pseudomonas sp. MD195_PC81_125 | reverse complement strand
CCGAAAGGTGCGAGCGATGAGCGTGTCACGGACGAACCCCAGAATCCGGGAAAGCATCGTGATAGAGCTGACAGCGGCCAACGATTTGAGCAGATTCATTGAGGAAATTAGTGCCTGTCGATAAACAGCAGGCGAACAATGCGCCCACTTGTGCGATACTCCGCGCCGCAACAGCACAGAGCCAAAGCTCGCGAGTTTACAGGTCAAGCGCCGGAAATAAATATCCCGCCTCTTTATACCTACCACTTAGCGGAACGTTTCAAGCGCCCTTGACAAGACTTCTCTTCATCGGCATGATTCGCGGCCTATTTTGTTTGCTATTTCCTAAAAAGTCTTTCGAGGAGCTCGACGGTGGCCAACTCACCTTCCGCCAAAAAACGTGCAAAACAGGCTGAGAAGCGTCGCAGCCACAACGCCAGCCTGCGTTCCATGGTTCGTACCTACATCAAGAATGTAGTTAAAGCCATCGACGCAAAAGACGCTGAAAAAGCTCAAGCTGCATACGTTCTGGCTGTGCCAGTTATCGACCGTATGGCCGATAAAGGCATCATCCACAAGAACAAGGCTGCTCGTCATAAGAGCCGTCTGAATGGCCACGTCAAGGCACTGAAAGAAGCTGCTTAATCGACGTAGTCATTAAAAAAACCGACCTTAGGGTCGGTTTTTTATTGCCTGCAATTTGATTAAACGCAAGAGCAAAAAAATGCAGGAGCGAGCAAGCTCACCCCTGCAATTGGTTTTGCGCTGTTACTGCTGGACCGGCACCCACGGCACGATCGGAATTGCGGTTACCGCATTCTGCGGACTCCCTTC
>NZ_JABULD010000936.1:0-686 GCF_014060985.1 Pseudomonas sp. MD195_PC81_125 | reverse complement strand
GACCAAAAGCAGGAATTGACCTTGACCGCATGATTTTATATTTGCGTCATAATCGAGTTGTTATATTCGAAAGGCGGAAGTGGTCGTTCCGTGTATGCGTTGTGGTCATACTGCGTACGATTTCCGCTCAAAGAGACGCCCCACCCATAAAATCCTTAAAAAACAGCTGTCTGCCACCTTAGACATTGGGAACTTTGATGTGAGAAACATCTCTTGAGCAAGAAAGATTGAACTCAGTGACGAATCACCTGCTGCAAAAATGTGCGAGCACGGTCAGACTTAGGTGCATCAAAGAACTCAGTAGGTGAAGCTGACTCTACTATCCGTCCGGCATCCATAAACACCACTCGTGATGCAACAGAACGGGCAAAACCAATTTCATGGGTGACCACAATCATAGTCATACCTTCATTCGCCACCTCAGTCATCACATCGAGGACTTCACGAACCATTTCAGGGTCCAGCGCAGCAGTAGGCTCATCGAAAAGCATTACTCGAGGTTTCATACACAAGGCACGAGCAATGGCTACACGTTGCTGTTGACCACCAGAAAGTTGATCAGGATAACGATCAGCCAGATGAGGAAGGTGTACACGAGCAAGATAAAATTCCGCCAGCTCCACGGCATCTCTTTTGGACATTTTCTTGACTTTCTGCAATGCAATAGTGCAGTTTTCCAAGACTKG
>NZ_JABULD010000935.1:0-689 GCF_014060985.1 Pseudomonas sp. MD195_PC81_125 | reverse complement strand
GTTTTTTGGAAACTCAACGTCGTAACCTTGAGTTTGAATTGGTGCCCAGAAGAAGACTCGAACTTCCACGACCGTAAGGTCACCAGCACCTGAAGCTGGCGTGTCTACCAATTTCACCATCTGGGCATTCATCGCGAGCGTTGCCGCTGTTGATGTGGCGCACTATACGGAGCGCTTTTTGATCTGTAAACCCCTGATTTAATTTTAATTAATCGGGTTTGACAAAACCGTTCCCCGGAATGCAAAAAACCCGCTTTCGCGGGTTTTTGTGTGAGTCTTGAAACTGTTCTAGTCTCAAACTCGAAATTGGTGCCCAGGAGAAGACTCGAACTTCCACGACCGTAAGGTCACCAGCACCTGAAGCTGGCGTGTCTACCAATTTCACCACCTGGGCATCTCGTCAACGTGTGTACGTCGTCGATGGCGCGCACTATACGGAGCGCCTTTTTAACTGTAAACCCCCGGCAGCAAAAAAAATGATTTTTTTTACCGGCGGTGTTCAAAAGGGCTTTCAGGCGTCGATACAAGGCTTCAGAAGGGCCTTATAGAGTCGGAAATTTCCCGTTTGATGACGCCTATGCCAAACTAACCCGCATATAGACAAGGTGAAAACTCTCTAATGGCCGATTGGCAGTCCCTCGATCCCGAGGCCGCTCGTGAAGCGGAAAAATATGAAAACCCTATTCCCA
>NZ_JABULD010000934.1:0-861 GCF_014060985.1 Pseudomonas sp. MD195_PC81_125 | reverse complement strand
TTTTCAAACTTCAATCAATTCGCTGTTCTACTGACCGTACTCCTGACCGCTACCACTTCAGCCTTGGCAGACGAGCCGAAGCTCGTTGGTGACTGGTGGATCATTTACGGCAACGGTATTCCCCACAAGAACATCATGTATGTCGCCGACAGCACTTCAGTCGTGCCGTCGAAGCGCACCAAGGGGGCCAAGTTGGTCGCCGTGACACTGGTGTATGAAGAACCCGGCAAACCGATGATCGATGCCTACAACCTCGAAGTTCAGTGTTCGACGAATAAGGTCCGAATGCTCAATGGCCAGTCGGTTGATCGCATCGCCTACATGATGCGCAACCTGAAAGTTAATGACCAATGGCAGCAGCCGAAGGAGTTCTGGGTGCAGCGCACCAGCGAGTTCGTTTGCTCACCCAATAAAAAGGACATGATTGCGCTGGGCAAGATGGAGTACCTGCAGATGATTCAGGGTATGCAGCAGATGTTCTTCAAACTGGCGCCAATTCAGGAGAAAGGCCAGATGATGGATAACCTCGACTCGATCCTGGGCAACAAGTAAGCGGCGGGAATCACGATGAACCCATGGACTAAAACGTTATTGGCGCTGCTGATAACGCCCGCCGTTTTGCTGATCAATGGCTGCCACTTGATTGCGCAGTCGCGCTGGGGAAGGACGCGATGTTCAGGAAGCGCTCGATCTGTTTGGCAAACCCGACTCGATAGAAAAACAGACCGGGCCAACGGCGAGAATCTGGCTGTGCTCACCTGGTATAAATCGTCCAGTTCGGACCACCACGGAAGCGGCCGGGACTTCAATGAATCACACCGGTAACGGCATGGTTTACACCGAGTATTACCAGACGGTCGG
>NZ_JABULD010000933.1:0-739 GCF_014060985.1 Pseudomonas sp. MD195_PC81_125 | reverse complement strand
ACGGCCAATGGCATAGCGTGGATTATTGGCGTAAACCGATTTGTGCTGTGACGCCGCCAATAGAAATCATCCCGTTCAGTGAGATAAAGGGAGAGTTGAGAAACCAGGTGTGAGGCGACCTGGCTACTATTCGTCGCCATCGGTACCAGGCTGTTCGCTGAGAGCTATGCTTATGGATGATTCACGTTCGAGTCAGTTTACCGACCGGCTGGAGGGATGAATGAATTTGGCGGCGTTTACCTCGCTGCTTTCCGCAGGCGAAAACATAAACGGGTGCCCACTCCCCGATTTAGATGCAGTGACATTCGCAGGTCTGCATTTTCCTTCCCGTGCATATTGCCTTGTTGCTGATTGGGTAATCTTGGATCTCGAAGTTACAACACGTCAACGAATAGCCATCACCGATAGAGGGCTTATCCCTGCCTTGGTTTACGCATTGACGGTTATCCAAGATAGAAAAGGTCGTTTTGCGCCTGGTGATTGGGTCAGATCAACGTTGGGGGTTTCCTTCACTCACAACTGCTTGTTTGAGACGAAAAATACGGTTTATGTGCTTATGGGAGCCGGCCGTAGGTTGCGCACAGATTTAGACATCGCACTGAGCTTGTGCTGAAGACCGCAGATTATGCTGCTCCCCTCCTGACCGCTTACTTCAGTTGTTGGTGTCACACTATGTTGGGAGCAGCCCGGCCCTGTATTTGAAGCGCAGCCCATCTGTGTCAATCTATGTTGCTGTTGT
>NZ_JABULD010000932.1:0-811 GCF_014060985.1 Pseudomonas sp. MD195_PC81_125 | reverse complement strand
TTCATTGGCTGCGTCCAGCATGTCTGGTACTTCATCGATATAGGCGCTGACAAAACTCGTCAACGCGTCTTCGCGGTTAGCGTCCGGCAACTGAATGGCCGAATGCAGATGAGGCAACTTGGCTTCCAGCTGACGCTTGAGCCGTCCGGTTTCGTTTTCGGTCTGTCGGGCTTTTTGGATCTGCTCGCGCAATGCGGCGGTGTTCATGAAAACTCCAGGGAACAAGGCAATGAAATAGGGAAGACATAACTTAGCTGGCTTACGAAAAATGCTAAGACGCATTTGTCATAATTATTTCATCCTTGATGCAGCAGCGTTATATCGGTTCGCCACCACTCGTCTGCATCCTTCTCCATTCGTGCCCTTTAGCGCAAGTCCCGGCTGTTTCAGAACATTAACGCCACGACATTGCAATTTCCGACGGCTGTCTATACTCGCCATTGAATGGAGTTAGCTGATGACGCCCGACTGCCCACGCAGCAAGGCCCGGCGATTCAAGTTCGTAGTCTGATGCAGCCGCTCCCTTGCCGAAGGCGTTGCGCCTACGGGATAACAAGAACGATAAGGGGAACCCGCAATGATGCGACATCCACACGTCTGGATGGGCCTCCTGTTGTGGTCGATTTTCAGCCCGGCCCAGGCGGCCTGGACTGTGAATATGGCGCCTGGAGCGACTGAAATCAGTCACGCAGTATTCGACCTGCACATGACCATTTTCTGGATCTGTGTGGTGATCGGGATCATCGTCTTCGGTGCCATGTTCTGGTCGATGATCGTGCATCGCCGCTCGACCGGGCAGGTCGCCGCAAAA
>NZ_JABULD010000931.1:0-536 GCF_014060985.1 Pseudomonas sp. MD195_PC81_125 | reverse complement strand
AATGCGATAAGGATGTTGCATGCATGTGTTCAGTGAAAAACCCATTCGTGAGGCCAAGGAGCAGTGGCCACAGGCAGCAAGCGCGCTAGCGCAATGGTTTCGTCTGGCAAGCAGGAGTTATCCAAAGGACTTCGCGGCAATGAAGTCGATATTTCCTGCCACCGACAAGGTGGGTGATCTCCACGTTTTCGACATTGGTGGCAACAAATTGAGGCTAATCGCTTTTGTCAGTTATCGGTCACAAAGGCTCTACATCAAGCATGTGCTCGACCACCGCGAATACGATCGGGGCAAATGGAAGGAGGGAAAGGTATGAGTAGTTTGATCAAGACAGTTGCCGAGCACTGGGAGTTTGTCTCTCCGTTGCTGCGAAAACCGAAAAATGAAGAGGATTACGACGTCTTGGTTCAGGCCGTTGACGAGATCCTTGAGATAACCGGTGATGATGGCTCGCATCCGCTCGCGAGTCTGGTGGACATCATCAGTGACTGGATTGGGGAGTGGGATCGCACACACCATCCGATGGCCGAGGCGAG
>NZ_JABULD010000930.1:0-655 GCF_014060985.1 Pseudomonas sp. MD195_PC81_125 | reverse complement strand
CGGCTATGCCGATGCGCTCACCTTGTAGCGCTTTGCCATTCCTATGGCACTCGGCCAGCGCGCAAGTTCAGAAGCGTAGCCCAAACTCAGCTGCTGGCAATGCGAAAGCCCACTTTGAGGGTTACCTGGAAATGCGCAGCCTTGCCGTCCTTGATGTGGCCACGCGTCTCGACCACTTCAAACCACTCCAGATGCTTGATGCTCTTGTTGGCTTCGGCCAGCGCGTTGTTGATGGCGTCTTCGATGCTGCTGGTGGACGAGCCGACCAGCTCGACTTTCTTGTAGGTGTGATGGTCACTCATGGCGATCTCCTTGACGTGTGGATTTGAGACTAGCAGTGAATCTGCACTGTTGATTTCGGCGGCTCGATGCAAGCGAAGTTCAGATTTTCTGCACTTTCTCAAACTGCTGAAGTCCCAACCAACA
This sequence comes from Pseudomonas sp. MD195_PC81_125, assembly GCF_014060985.1. Taxonomy (NCBI): domain Bacteria; kingdom Pseudomonadati; phylum Pseudomonadota; class Gammaproteobacteria; order Pseudomonadales; family Pseudomonadaceae; genus Pseudomonas; species Pseudomonas sp. MD195_PC81_125. Next base: position 229 of record NZ_JABULD010000930.1, on the reverse strand, counting down.
CACGCCACTCATCACCAATGCAGGAGAGCCACCATGGCCAACACCTCTTTACGTAAAGCCTCGTTGCAAAGCATGGAAGCCGAGATCGAGAGTCTGCTCAAATCGTTGGAAAGCCTCAAAGACGACGCTTCGGACGAGTCGCGCAAGACGCTCAAGGCACTCAAGAGCAACGCTGAAAGCGCGCTGAAACATTCGCGCAGCCTGCTCAGCGACGCCTATGAAGAAGTCA
>NZ_JABULD010000929.1:0-576 GCF_014060985.1 Pseudomonas sp. MD195_PC81_125 | reverse complement strand
CGCTGTTGGCGGTGGCCACTGTATAACCTTCGTCCTCGAGGCAGTAACGAAAGGTTCGCAGGATGGCGGACTCATCGTCCACCAGCAGAATGCGGCCTTGATGCTCAGTGGCAGATTCCATTTTTCCTACGCTCCATAGTGATTGATCTTGGGTTAGTCCCGGAAAAATCGGGCAAGTTGCATGGTTGATTCTGAACGATGCGAGCCATAGGAGGGTAGCTCTCTCCTGCCTTAACGGCCAATCCATTGATTTTGTTGAGTTTTTAAACAATCACCGATTCGCAGGGGTAACCCCGCGTACATTTCTGACATCCAGGACGTGCTCTCAATTCCATAAGAATGAAATCTCCTACGAAATAATCGTGCATTCCGCACGACCGTAGACGACCCATCGTGCAGGATGCGTCCGTCGCTGAATTTTAACTACTTGTAAGCTCTTGATTTTATTGAATATTTTTCAATGAAAAAACTGGCATGCAGCCTGCAATAACTAATTCAGCCCGGGCAGATTCCACTGCCCCAACCGAATAAGAGTGAGGAACCCAGGATGACTCGCCAACGTGCCGCCCAAGTGCG
>NZ_JABULD010000928.1:0-994 GCF_014060985.1 Pseudomonas sp. MD195_PC81_125 | reverse complement strand
TCCTGTGAGCGACTTCGAAAATGGGGTTACCGCCCTTCCTCGAGGGCCTGGGCCAGCGGTACGTAGAACTCGTCGAACAAGGCATTCACCTCTTCGCGGGCCTGATCGGTGACGAACCCGGCTTCCAGCACCAGCACCTGATACACGCCACGCTTGATGGCCTGCTCGCTGAGGTGGTTGGAGTTTTCCCGGGTGGTGCACAGAAAACGCACCCACGAGGTGAGGATGATCCAGGCATTGATCGTCAGGGACTCGATCTGTACCCGATCCATCTTGAGAATGCCGGCGGCGACAAAGCCCTCGTAGATCGCCATGCCCTGGATCACACAGCGCTGGGAAAAACGCCGGTAGCGCGCGGCCAGATCCGGGTCACTGTCGAGCAGGTGTTCCAGATCCCGATGCAGAAAGCGGTAGCCCCACATCGCCGACAGCAGCTCCTTGAGGTAATAGCGCTTGTCTTCGACGGTGGCGGCACGCCCCTGTGGCGGGCGCAAAAAGCTGTCGACCAGACTTTCGTACTCACTGAACAGCACGGCGATGATCGCCTGCTTGTTGGGGAAGTGGTAGTACAGATTGCCCGGAGAAATCTCCATGTGCGCGGCAATGTGGTTGGTGCTGATGCTGCGCTCGCCCTGCTGATTGAACAGTTCGAGGCTGTTCTGCACGATGCGCTCGCTGGTTTTTATTCGTGGGGCCATGGCTTGAGCTTTAATTCAGAGTGCGGTGAGGGGCATCTTACGACCTAACCGGAATTGGATAAAACAAAGCTGTGTCGGGAAGTCATTTGACTTTCTAGAGCTTAGACTCTAAAAAGTCCTCACTACAATAAATCCGGAGCCGACGATGACTGCCGACATTGCTTATCTGCAAACGCTGCAACAGCCCCTGGAAGAGCTGGATCGGCTGTTCGCGGCACAGCGCGCCGCCTACACAGCCAACCCGATGCCGCCGGCGGCCCAGCGTCAGCAATGGCTCAAAGCGTTGCGCGACATGC
>NZ_JABULD010000927.1:0-676 GCF_014060985.1 Pseudomonas sp. MD195_PC81_125 | reverse complement strand
AATTTCGACGGATTGGTGAAAAGTGGCTTATCTCCTTTGGCCCTTCATTAAACGTCAATGTAGACACAAATTATGCAAATGCTTTGGGGTTGTTTACTGCCCGTATCGCCGGGGCAAGCCGGCAGGCGATATGCTTTTTGACTCAATCATGAAGGAGTTTCCATGATGTACAGGCTACTCCTTTGCGTTTTACTCGCTATTTGCTCTGGTTGTGCGAAGAACCACGTAAAGCCTCCGGCAAACCTGAGCTTCGAGTCTGTGGAAAGAGAAAAATCGCTGCTATACGTCATCCGGTATCAGTCGGACGTTGATGTGTTGGATCTTTTTGATCGCGGAGAGCGAGTTGGGGTGATTTCGGGCATGCTTCATTGTGCATTGGCGGATGATCATGATTTCTCAGTAGGCAAAGCCATACAGTTTTCCGCCACCGGTTTGATACGCTCGGAAAAAAAATGAAAACAACAAGGCCAAGTTTTCCTATCTCACTCGCGCATTCTTGAGTGAAACTTCAAGCAACCGGAGTTCTGAAAGAAATCTCTCGGTGGCAGAGCTGAATCAACTCCTCGCCAACAAACAACAAATCCCCTGCAAAGTCGTCGTCACCGCGTACGGCTATAAACCCTACTACTCAAACACCATGAACCTGCCGGTCGCGGATCTACTGCGGGAAATCAAC
>NZ_JABULD010000926.1:0-864 GCF_014060985.1 Pseudomonas sp. MD195_PC81_125 | reverse complement strand
TCTGGATAACGATTGTTTGATCGTGAGCGGGGCGCTTATGGTTTCGAGATAGGTTCGTCTCGGAAGGTTCCATCAACCATTCCGGTGAGAGTACGCGAAGGTGCTCCTGTTGAAATCACTCGGTGTCGTACATTAATTCTAACCTTTTCGATCCACTCATCAGTTGCGCCAAACCTCGAATAATAAGATTGCTTTTCAATGTCACTCAATTGAGTGAAAAAACTGAAAAAGTAATTGTTGTCGTAATACTCTTGAGCACCTTGCATGCTGCCTCCCCACCAAGCAGGCTCGTAGCCTTCAAAAGCAAACCAAGGTGGAGGAACCGCAAATTTTTTGCGGTTAAGCATCGTTAAAAATTCAAGGCTATTAGTTATCAAACGAATCGTGACGGAGTTGAATTCTCTAGTAGATGCGAAGAATATCAGTCGGTCTCCGCTCAATGCGCTTTCGTATTCAAATACCGGAAGGTCATTGAAGGTTCTTTCAGTATTTTTTCTGAAGTGAGATTCGACGAGTGATTCAAATTCAACCAAATCTTTAGGGTCGATTAGGAACTGCGAAAAAAATGCGCAGATATCAGCGCTTTCCAATGAAGTAGTGGGAGGCTGAACCGGTAGGTTGGTCTGAACTAAAGGCCGAGCAAACAAGCTTTTAAGCTCCTGTTTGCTGTACCCGGCTATTTGCTCTTGCCTAGGTTCTGGCTTTACCAGTGCCATTATTTTTTTGATAAACCTCATGCGGCTCTCACTCTTGCATACATTCAGTTAGCTAAGGCGCACCAAGCATTAGGAGGAGGTTAGATCAGTAACTCGAGCAGCAGGTTTTCCTGACACGGTTGAACATCCTTGTAAATACCTTGGTTTG
>NZ_JABULD010000925.1:0-758 GCF_014060985.1 Pseudomonas sp. MD195_PC81_125 | reverse complement strand
AACTGGCCATCGGCAAAGAGATCGCCGAGCGTCTGCAGGACAAGATGAAGCTGGCACAAGCGGAAAAAGACAACGCCAATGACGTCAAGGACAGCGACAAACTGGCGGACAAGTTTCTCGCAGCGCTTTAGTTTCATGCGAAACGGAACGGGGTCCATTGCGACCCTGTTCTCTCGTGCGCTCCCCCCTTATTGCTACCACTCATCAGAAAAGCCTGAGACCTGTAAGAACTGACAGTGGTGCTCTTTCGACCCGCGCTTGTTAAATGGAACGGTGATCACATTCGTGCTCACGTACCTGGATCAGGAGATCATCATGGAAGCCAACGCATTCACCGGCACTTGCGAGTGCAATTCCACCTATAACGGAAATCCGGTTGGAGAGAACTTTAGTACAGAGAAGGTTGTTTTTGATCGCAGACTTTTCAAAGCGGACATGGGCGCTCAATTTGTTCAGATCATCTACCCCGCAGAGCTTGATCCCGGTACCCACGATCTGGTTTTCGTCTCAGAGGGAGTTCCTCAGCTGCAATATCACAATGGAAAAAAAACTGCTCACACTCACTGGAACCGGGAAAGTCACCATCGGGCCGAATCTGGATACCCAAGTCGGAACGATTGACGCTAATTACTTTGATGATATAGGGCGGTTGATCGCGTTCAAGGGCGAATTCACTGCCAAGTACGAATTGAAATAACAGGAGCCAATAATAAAACAAGGGCAGTCGCTACTGCCCTTGGATGCCAGGACAATGTCCA
>NZ_JABULD010000924.1:0-890 GCF_014060985.1 Pseudomonas sp. MD195_PC81_125 | reverse complement strand
CGGGGAACCGAGCTGGGCAGATGTGACGAGAGCGCTCAATGATTTTTCTGGACTGACACAGGCTCGCTTTTCTTCGTAATTGCCTTCGTCGCAATAGAATTCGGCAAGGGCAATCCCTGCCTCAGGTACGCTCTTAGCGGCTGACTCCAGAAGCTGAAGAATCTTGGCATTTTCCAACCGCGGCGCTTGACCTGAAAGGCTGATACCCGCTGCTGCGAAAGCCGCCTCCGCGGAGCCTTGGTCTGCCCCATGCAAATAACTATTCAGAGCAGAAATGTACAGCTGGCTGGAAGAGGAGGACTCGATATCGATAGCCAGTTGGTTATACATCGCCCCTCTTTTTAGTGCGCGCTCAGCCGGTGAAGCCTTTAACTTCGGGTATTGAGCATCAAGTGCAGACTCAAGCGACCAGTCTTCAGCACGGCTCAATATCCAACAGTCGTTATGTTTGAAAGTGAAGATCTTAAGCACTTCACCGTTTGAATCGCGAACAATCACATTGTTCGGCAGCTGGACTTGCATGCTCAGCCCAGACTTCGCGATGTTGGCAGGAGCAAGCATCACCAGCAATTGAGGGTCCAACACCCTCGACTTTCGCTCCACCACTCGCGGCTTTGACTCGGTGGAGACTACCTTTTGCTCGATCACGGGCGAGGCGATAAACGCTTGCTGCACCTCAGGCTTGGACGAGAACTCTTTTACGAAATCTGCGAAGTTGTCGCTCGGGCATTGCACGGTGCTCGATTGTGACGCAAAGGCGTCTGAACAAAACCCAAACGCCAAAAGCACCAGACATTGCAGCTTGAATTGACGCACTCGATTGTTCTTTGTCATCACGAACTCATCACTCAGAAAACACAAAAAAAGCCTTCGGCTTAACCTTCTCAGCA
>NZ_JABULD010000923.1:0-838 GCF_014060985.1 Pseudomonas sp. MD195_PC81_125 | reverse complement strand
GGTGCCGACTTCTGTATCAAACTCAATACCCTTGCCGACGAGGGCGACGAGCTGCTCGGTGAGTTCTTCAACAGTGAAGAATGGCAGCGGGATATCAATCTGACGCTCGACCCTACGCGTATCTGCCTGCTGGGCAGCCCCCGTCAGAAACTCGACATCTCGTTCGCCGAGATGAAGATCCTGGAAGCCTTTGCGCAGACCAGCAATCACATTCTCAGCCATGATGAAATCGCCAGCATCATGGGGCTCAACACCCATTTCTACGATCCGAGAGCGCTGGAAAAATCCATCAGCCGCTTGCGTGGAAAAATCAAGGACATGTATGGTACGAACGCGATTCAGAGCATCCGCGGCTACGGCTATCGCCTGATGCGGGGTCTGATATCGACTGCCTGACTCTCGGGCAGCCATCCTCTTTGCATAATTACGAAGGATCGTCATATGCAACCATACCGCTCTAGTTGTACTTCACATCTAATTATAATCAAGCCATTGAATGAGCACGGCTACACCGAACCATAACAATAAACTTCACAACATAGCAGCAGAACGAGTGGAACTTATCGAGGGCCATTTTAAGCCCAGACCCTGCCTGTCGATTACTTCCGAGGAAGTCATTGCTCGCCTGCCGATTTATCTTTTCGCCCATTTTGGTGCACATTTTAGGAGAGAGACATGGAAACGAGTACAACCCTCCCGAGAAAATATTTTGTCGTCGTGACTCACAGTACAACGTCGCAGCGTGAACTTGAGAGCATTCTGTCCAGCGAGCGCTTCAATTCGTTTGGCACGTCTCAGGCACAAATGTTTATTGAAGGTGCTACTTCGCCCTCTTCCG
>NZ_JABULD010000922.1:0-813 GCF_014060985.1 Pseudomonas sp. MD195_PC81_125 | reverse complement strand
ATGTCCAAGGTAACGATTGGCGGAATAGGCAGCTTGCCAGGCCGGCGAATAGTTATTGGCGAGAAAAAGGCAAGGTTTGGTGATGGGGAAAAGCCTGCGTGAACCATAGGCCACATAATCAAACTCCAACTGCCTGGCAACGGTCTTGATATTGTCGAACAACAACTCGACATCCGTTGCAGACATGGCGTTTTCCAACAGTTCAGCCTGCCAATATGACATAGAGATTCCTTTCCCACAGTTATTGCTGTCGGCCTCTTGCMAACATGCCTAGCATATTTCCAAATGTTTCCGCTAGCTGTCAAGGGTGACAGGTAGTCTGCGAGCGCAGTGTGCACTTTAATCGCCACCCAACCAATCACTAAACGGAATCTGTGATGGATTACTTGTCAGGACGTTATGACCAGTTGACGACAGTAAAGCGTCAACGCTTGGCTCAATATCGCTATCAGGTCTTTGTCGAACGCCTCGGCTGGCAATTATCAACACCGGACGATTTCGAGTTTGATCAGTTCGACCACAGCGGCACCCATTACATCGTTGCGCAAGAAGAAGACGGCAACATCAAAGGGTGCGCACGCCTGTTGCCGACCACCCAGCCATACTTGCTGAGTGAGGTGTTCACTACGTTGCTCGGTGACCAGCCTGCACCGAGCGGTGATGACATCTGGGAGCTGTCGCGCTTCACCTCACTGGACCTCGATGCCGAGGGCGGCAAAAACGAACAAGTGATGTCTGACGAAAATACCGTCGGCCTGTTCATGGCCACGCTCGAGTACGCCCGAACCTGCGGTGTTTCACATCCTGGTGTCG
>NZ_JABULD010000921.1:0-673 GCF_014060985.1 Pseudomonas sp. MD195_PC81_125 | reverse complement strand
AAAAACCCGACCTTACGGCGGGTTTCTTGAGGCAAATAGATTAAATGTTGCGCATACGCTACATTGGCTTCAAATTGTTACGGTATCACAACATGGATCACACTCTATTGATCGGCCGTCTCGGTATCCAATTACGAGAGAAACGCATAAATCGTGGCCTGACACAGGCGCAGCTTGCCGATCTGGCGGGACTGACAAGATACAAAGTCATCGCGGTGGAGAAAGGTACCCTTTCTGTCGGCATGATCGCTTATGCGCGCGTTTTGGCTGCACTGGACTGCGAACTCTCGGTGGTTCCAGCAACGATGCCAACCCTTGAAGAGCTTGGAGATTTATTCGAATGAAAATGGCCTCTCTTCAAGTCAGCACCCCACAAGGTAATAGCGGCAGACTTTTCAGCAATGCCGAAGATTTCACTTTTCGATCACGAAGATGCATCGCCAAAAATGGCCATTAGCCTCTCGATGCCTGTACGGCATGACGAATTTCGTCGGCGCGAACTGCATCCTGTTTTTCAAATGAACCTGCCAGAAGGCTATGTGCTGGAACAGTTACGCAATCGCTTGGCCAAGACAGTCAACGTCGACCCAATGTTGCTACTGGCGCTTTCCGGCAGCACATCGCCCATTGGCAGGGTTCACGTACGCTCTGAAACCGTGGATGCCTTGTTGCA
>NZ_JABULD010000920.1:0-831 GCF_014060985.1 Pseudomonas sp. MD195_PC81_125 | reverse complement strand
AGATCAACCGTGAGCACACGGTCGATGCCGACTACGGTAAGCATGTCAGCAACGACTTTCGCGCTGATAGCCACACGTGCGGAACGCGGACGGCGATCCTGACGGGCATAACCAAAATAAGGAATAACAGCAGTGATACGAGTAGCCGAGGAGCGGCGGAAGGCATCAGCCATCACGACCAGTTCCATCAGGTTATCGTTGGTCGGGGCGCAAGTCGGCTGAATAATGAAAACGTCTTTACCGCGAACGTTTTCATTGATCTCGGCAGTAATTTCGCCGTCGGAAAACTTGCCGACAGAGATGTCACCGAGAGGGATATGCAGCTGACGTACAACACGCCGAGCCAGATCGGGGTTAGCGTTCCCCGTAAAGACCATCATCTTGGACACGCGCAGTACCTAGAGGCTGAGGGTAACCTGGATGAGTATAGAAAATGGCAGGGGCGGCTGGATTCGAACCAACGCATGGCAGGATCAAAACCTGCTGCCTTACCGCTTGGCGACGCCCCTGTATCTGTTGCTTCAAGTGCCTGGCACTTGATTCCTTTTAGAGCAGACTTTGCAGCTTGCGATGCAACATCGAAACGTTGCTTCCTTTTGCTACAAACCCTGTAAGGGTCTCTGTAAGAAGGGCCGAGACTTTATCAGCTTCAGCTTTGCTTGGGAAGCCCCCAAACACACAACTTCCAGTTCCGGTGAGTTTTGCTTCGGTAAATTTACCTAACAAATCCAATGCGTTACGTACCTCTGGATAACGCCTTGCAACCACCGGCAAGCAGTCATTTCGACTGTTTCCCTCGGGAACGGGGCGCACTTTTAATGGGCGGCGTGT
>NZ_JABULD010000919.1:0-709 GCF_014060985.1 Pseudomonas sp. MD195_PC81_125 | reverse complement strand
AAGGCTTTTCCCAGCACAGGACGGTAGGCCTTGAGCACGAAGTAATAGCTGTATTCCGGACGCCCCAGACTCTGGCTGATGGAGCGGTCATTGACGTCCGAGTAAAGAATGAAATTCATGGCATCCCACGGTGACACCACCATCCCGGCAGTTTCACGCTATGACGTCCAGGCGCTGAATCGAGTCGGGATCACCGCTGCTCGTCCTTCGTCCTGAGCTCGTCTTCGTTCTTGTTTTAGTGGCTGGTTTCACCCTGTTGCGCAACAACCCCGGCGAACCTGGGGAGATGGCGACGAGGGCCATTCTAAACACATCCTTTGCGAATCCGGGAACCGCCCGACAAGAATAAATAGGGCTACGCTGACGAGAACTGACCGGTCACGGTTTGCGCTGTTGAAATTGCCGATCATTTGGCACAGATTGGTAACAAATAACTACAACAACGACTTTGCCGATTGTCCTGCCGGTCTTTCTCATCCGGCCTGACAGACTTTTCCCCAAAGCCTATGGGAAAGTGGCGAAGGTTAAAGACCAAGGGGTCAGTGTTTGAAAAAGCGTCTGTTCATCACGGGCCTCAGTGGGTTCGTGGGACAACATCTCCAGTCGCATCTGGAACAACCTGGCTCGACGTGGGAACTGCTGCCTGCGGCGGCGCCTTACGATCTCACGGCTGCGACCAGCCTCACCGATCTGTGGCCACAATTGCCCG
>NZ_JABULD010000918.1:0-693 GCF_014060985.1 Pseudomonas sp. MD195_PC81_125 | reverse complement strand
AAACCATCATCTTTTTTCGACACCTGAGAAAATACTCGCGATCCCATTGGCGTTCATTGCATCGCAATCTGAACAAGTCGGAATTTCGATGATTGCAATATTTGCAACGTCGCTCATTTGGGATCGGAGAAACCAGGCAACCTTCAGAACTCTTTTGGCCTTGATCGTAATTGCGGGCTTTGCACTTCTAATCACTGCCCCAGGTAACTATTTACGCTTGACAACGGAAGCAGTGTACATGCCGGAATTCACCGAATATTCTTTTATCAGAAAGGTTTTGAATGGATTCGATATATTCAACGCCCACTACATTGACCCGATGAACCTGTACCCGAAGATCATCGCACTTCTACTTGTTTTGTTAACCATGGGAAAGACTTTCGAGTTAAAACGCACTGCACTGATATTGACCATTGGCGGAATTTTCCAAGGCAGCATCCTTTCCTTTTTATTCACAACCGGCAACGATGATTACTATTCAATAAGAAACTTGAACTCCGGATTTGGTCTGAATTATTTCTTTTCGTACGCACTTTCGATCAGCTCATTGATCAGTGCTACTTACCTGATGAAAAGAAGCTTGGCGACAAACAGCAGTTTTTATATAGGAACACTTCTACTTCTATTGCATACAGGCGTAACTGCTGTCGTAGGTCTCTCACCAACAGCTTATGAGTCTGGATACAGGGTTCT
>NZ_JABULD010000154.1:0-809 GCF_014060985.1 Pseudomonas sp. MD195_PC81_125 | reverse complement strand
ATTCATGGATTAGACAGTGTTCGTGCCACTGTCCGCAGCTCAAGGGTATGGTTTCGCGTGAAAATTCTAGTTACCGGCGGCGCCGGGTTCATCGGCTCGGCAGTCATCCGTTACATCATTTCCAACACTACCGACTCTGTGGTCAACGTCGATAAGTTGACTTATGCCGGTAACCTGGAGTCCCTGGCAGAAGTTAGCCAGGATCCGCGTTATGCATTTGAGCGCGTTGATATCTGCGATCGTGATCAGATCGACCGTGTTCTGCGTGAACATCAGCCGGATGCGATAATGCACCTAGCTGCTGAGTCCCACGTAGATCGTTCGATTACTGGTCCATCCGAGTTTATCCAAACCAATATCATTGGCACCTACACACTGTTGGAAGCTGCACGCCAATATTGGATGGCGCTGGATGATGTGCGCAAGGCCAGCTTCCGTTTCCATCACATTTCTACTGACGAAGTTTACGGAGATCTTGAAGGTCCGGAGGATCTCTTCACGGAAACGACGCCATATCAGCCAAGCTCACCGTACTCGGCGAGCAAGGCCAGTTCTGATCACCTCGTTCGCGCCTGGGCTCGTACTTATGGTCTGCCGACATTGGTCACGAACTGCTCGAACAACTACGGTCCTTGCCACTTCCCTGAGAAGTTGATCCCGCTGATCATTCTCAATGCACTTGAAGGAAAACCATTGCCGGTTTATGGCAAAGGTAATCAAGTGCGTGACTGGTTATACGTAGAAGATCATGCGCGTGCGTTGTACAAAGTTGTCACCGAGGGTGTCATCGGTGAGACGTACAACATCGG
>NZ_JABULD010000917.1:0-548 GCF_014060985.1 Pseudomonas sp. MD195_PC81_125 | reverse complement strand
CAAGGCGCCGGGCAGTGATGCAATCAGCAACTGGGTCTATCGCGCGCTGCCTGTGAGTTATGACTGGGTGCCGGCGGGAACGCCGCGTTCAGAGACGGCAGTTCTGGTGCCGGCCATTGGTGTGCAACAAACCCAAGTCAGCCGTTAGTTATTAAGGCTCTTCGGAATCGAAATAAGTTATGAGCGACATGAATAGTGTATATAGCAATATCGTTGATAAGTGCCGTGGACAATAAGTCAATGGACAACCATCCTGTGTGTCGTGAGTTTCCAGGAGGAAACTTGCTCTCATCGGAAGACACTTATCCAACGATAAAGGAAATCACGTTATGTCGAGCATTAATGGCAATTATGTAAACGCTAACGCTGGCGCCAAACTGACGATCACCGATGGTAACGATTCCAACGGCACCTTCAGCGGCAAGTTCAGCCAGAACGGCGTGAACTACGACATCGCCTACGGGCATTACCATTTCCAGAACAGTACCGGGCAGCCGACGATCATCACGTTCGCGGCGCTGAATGACGGCACTGGCTATCAGTCCTGG
>NZ_JABULD010000916.1:0-985 GCF_014060985.1 Pseudomonas sp. MD195_PC81_125 | reverse complement strand
TCTGGTCGTAAACGAGTCCGTATTGTCCTCACTGGAACAAAATAAGTACTGTTTGTTGCCAAGAGAGGGTGGTGGTTTTGTGGAGCTGTATCAATTGCCTCTTCGTTTATCTAAAATTCTCGGATGGGCAGGAGTAGCGTTTCTTTGCGCGCCGGAATCACACAAGACAAAAGCAGGTCAACAATTCGCAGACATTCTAAATAAAATATTGGAGCTGTATTCTGGTTCTGTGATTGCATTGAGTGATGCTCAAGCTTCACACTGGGAGGTCTCTCTAGCCGTGGCCAAAGCGCTGAACCTCAATGAACAAGCCGAACAGCTAATAGGATTGCTATTCAACTCTATAATAAGCTGCGAAGGCAAGCTCGCCAGATATGACATCTCCCCCGACAAAGCACTGAGCTATCTATTATCTAGAGAGTGTAATAATTTTAAGAACAACTACACCCTTGTTGAGAAACCAATTGAGACCTTATCTGTGCTATTGCGAGCGGCAAAGGTTTTTGAGCTTGAAGATATTTTGAATGAAGATTTTTGGCAGATTGACGGTCTGAGTTTTTCTTGTTATCGCCCAGACTCTTACATTAACTACTCATCAATTGTTATGGAGGGCGGAACGAACGAAGCATGGCAAATCGGTTTCGATGTTTTTCGAGTCGAGGACTTCATAAAGTCTTGGACATTATCGTACGAACTCAGCGGAAGCATTGTCTACAAGCTTTCAGTTATTGGATCGTTATTGCTCGAGGATCGTGTACCCTGGTTTTGTATTGATTATTTCCTTGAAAGTATCCAGGATTAGTTTTGACTCGCGCTGCGAGTGCGGTTGCGCAATTGTTTTTGACTAACTCTTACACGAATGGTTGCCAAGCTTATCGTAATCAAAAAATAACAATGCCGTAACAGTTGACGAAGTGAAGTGTTGCGCCAGGTTGTGTGTGAGAAAAAATTTTCGCCTATCTGAGTATCCGCTTTTGGCTGTAAG
>NZ_JABULD010000381.1:0-881 GCF_014060985.1 Pseudomonas sp. MD195_PC81_125 | reverse complement strand
GCCAGACCTTCCTGCTCGATGTAGTTGTTCAGGTTACGCGTCAGTGCGGAACGGAAACCCACCAGGTGAGTACCGCCGTCGCGCTGCGGGATGTTGTTGGTGAAGCACAACAGGTTCTCGTTGAAGCTGTCGTTCCACTGCAGGGCGATTTCCACGCCGATGCCGTCTTCACGCTGGATGTTGAAGTGGAACACCTGGTTGACCGCAGTCTTGTTGGTGTTCAGGTATTCAACGAACGCGCGCAGGCCGCCTTCGTACTTGAACAGCTCTTCCTTGCCGCTGCGCTCATCCTTGAGGACGATGCCGACACCGGAGTTGAGGAAGGACAGTTCACGAATGCGCTTGGCCAGGATGTCCCAGCTGAAGTGAATGTTCTTGAAGGTTTCGCTGGAAGCCTTGAAGTGAATCTGGGTACCGGTGGTTTCGCTGTCGCCAACGATCGCCATCGGTGCCTGAGGCACGCCGTGGACGTAGGTCTGTTCCCAGATCTTGCCACTGCGGCGTACGGTCAGTACCAGCTCTTCGGACAGCGCGTTCACAACCGACACACCTACACCGTGCAGACCGCCGGAGACCTTGTAGGAGTTGTCGTCGAACTTACCGCCAGCGTGGAGGACGGTCATGATGACCTCGGCAGCGGAAACGCCTTCCTCTTTGTGCACGTCTACCGGGATGCCACGGCCGTTGTCTTTAACGGTGATGGACTCATCCGGGTGGATGATGATGCTGATGTCGTCGCAGTGGCCGGCGAGGGCTTCGTCGATCGAGTTGTCGACCACCTCGAACACCATGTGGTGCAGACCGCTGCCATCGTCGGTGTCACCAATGTACATACCGGGACGTTTGCGTACGGCATCCAGGCCTTTCAACACTTTAATGCT
>NZ_JABULD010000915.1:0-536 GCF_014060985.1 Pseudomonas sp. MD195_PC81_125 | reverse complement strand
CTGTATCGCGCGTAGTGCGCAACGTGAACAGGCTGGGGGTCAAGGGCTGCACGTCGAGCAAGGTCTGGGCAGTAAACTTTTCTGCACTGACAGTCATGGGCCACTCCACTGTAAAGAACCCAGACAGTTTCGCGCAAACTGACACTGTAAACACCACTGTTTTTGTAATGTCTTTTCATTTAGCTAGCGAACCCAATGAGACACAAACTCAGATACACCAATGGAGAAATTTTCAGATTTCAATCTGAAATTGAATGACACATTGAATACAACGCTCTACTCCGGGCTAATAACATTCTTGCAATCAAACTTCTCTGCAAAGAGCAAAAAAGTTCAACGCCAACTGTAGGACATGTCCTACACTCGGTTGCGCGATGGATTCATTGGATCCAAAAAGCCCAGCGCGTAAAAACGATTTCACGGAGCGTTTGTGATGGAAATGTGGAAGGAGTCGCAATTAAAGCAACTGACTTTCGCGAGAGAAATAGAGACTGCTTATCCGATCCTGCTGAGATTCGCTCAAAACATAGGCTCAA
>NZ_JABULD010000365.1:0-757 GCF_014060985.1 Pseudomonas sp. MD195_PC81_125 | reverse complement strand
ACCCAGTGCGGCTTCAGCGTCGTTGATGATCACGCTCAGGGGCAGCTCATCGATAAACTCGTCCAGGTGCATGTGCAATTGCGCGATGCTGCGTTGGCTGTGCGGAGTGGCAACGATGCCGTGGCTTGATCCAAGCCAAGCCAGAACTTCAGCGTGCTGCAGTGGCTTATTGGCAAAATCATCGATGAACTGCTGCTGGATCAGTTGCCTCGCTAATGCGGCTGAGCATGGGCAGGTCGAGGAGTAGGGCACATCGATCTTGAGTTCCACGTGGAACACGTTGTTTTTGAGGCTGGCAGAAATGCTCACTGGATAGCTTTTCCACCCCGCCAGTGGGCTGACCAACGCGGGTCGTTTCAGCAGCACTTCGCTGTGGATATTCAGATAGGCATTGCTGGATAAGCCCTCGTGGCTGGCCAGAAAATCGTCCAGTACCTGATGCAAAACCCGTGGAGAAAGGTTCTGCTGCTCAAGCGTTGCCAAGGCCAGATACAAACGCGACATGTGAATCCCACGCGCCTCACCATCGTCAAGACTGACGCCTGCATCTGCCTTAGCGCTCAGACGCTGGCCATCCAATAAAACCGGCAAGGCAATGCCGCGCATTCCCACCCACTCAAGCGGTAATGCTTGTCGAGAGGCTTGAGTGGCGATATCCGGAAGTGTCAGCGAATTCATGTTCGGAACCATCGTTTTGAATGAATTGGATGTTACATTATAACAATTCAAACCACGATGCTTTTTTCATGAACGGGTT
>NZ_JABULD010000914.1:0-673 GCF_014060985.1 Pseudomonas sp. MD195_PC81_125 | reverse complement strand
GCCGATGTCATATCTTTCAGCGGTGCGTGTGAGATTTACTCCACTACCGCGTGGGATCTTTCTTATGACTTACATTTTGTCGGACTTATCCTGAATCTTGATTGGCCGCAGTAAAAAGTCGATGCGCAGTTGTGCCGCCGACTTTCGCAGTCATATTGATTTTTAGATCAGGGTTGTCGCAATAACCTGTTGCGGTTACATGCGTTATCAGTTGTTTTTTAATTGCCTGTTTTGACATGTATTGAAAGTTCTGAAGTTTGAGTGCGAAGTCCCCATTCGTTAACTTCGCTGCCATTCAAGTGCCTGTGTGCGCTCATGATGTCGGTCAGAATAACGGAGGAACTTTCATGCACGATCAAAGATTTAAAGATGCCAGTGGTTATGTCAGTTTTATCAATCTGTTCAAACAGGCTGATCTCGAACAGGCCCTGTTGGTACACCGGGACAGTAACGTTTATCCGTCAGTGTGGCGCTATTACTTTGCATGTATCGGTTTGCTCAATTCCCCGCGAATAATTGAACCCCTGACATTACTCAAGCATTCTCTGGAACAGTTGATCGGCGTGCCGCGTGTGCGCCGTGACACGCTGGGCCAGTCTGAACCGCCCAAAAGCGCTTTATCGGGCATTTACAACGCTATTCAGGCGTTCGAGACCCGTCTGCGAAACAGCGA
>NZ_JABULD010000913.1:0-833 GCF_014060985.1 Pseudomonas sp. MD195_PC81_125 | reverse complement strand
CAGCCTGCATGCCTTTCTGACCTTGCACAGCAACGAAGGTCACTTTCTGGCCTTCTTTCAGGCTCTTGAAGCCGTTGCCCTGAATGGCGCGGAAATGCACGAACAGATCCGGACCGCTTTCTGGAGTGATAAAACCAAAACCTTTCTCGTCGTTAAACCACTTGACGGTACCGCTCTGACGTGTCGACATTTCTTATTTCCTTTGACGCATAAATTGATGACAGTCTCTTTCTCATGAAAGAGTACTGGGGCTGGTTGCAGGAGAGTAAGAAGACGTCGAGCGGGATGTAGCTAACTTTGTAGGCTACTGCCCAGGTCACGATTCCAAGCTGACCCATGCAAACACAGTGGACAAACTCTACGCCAACTACGGGAGAAAAAACAAGCCCCGCGAAGGCCCGGTTTTCCTGCGCTTACTGGCAGTTAGTCAATTCACTAGTGTTGGCTTAGACGATCACCGGGTTCAATTGTTTTCGATCGTTATAAGCAAAGTTCATATTCGAATCAGATGTTAGAAAATGCACTTTTTTGTGGCGATTGCGTTACACATTAGTGCACGCATAACGCAATCGCGTTACTTATAGAAACAGCCAATCAACCACGATAGTAGCGTTGTGGAACAAATGGCATTTTGCTTACAAGCATTTGCACCTTTTTCCCACGAACGATGGCCCAGACTGGCGTGCCCAGTGCGACATAAGCGCTGTCGAGATAACCCATCGCCAACGGCCCGCCCAGGGTCGGACCAAAGCCACCGCTGCATACGCTGCCGATGATTTCGCCGGCTTCGTTGACGATTTCCGCACCTTCACGCACTGGCGTACGTTCCTGCG
>NZ_JABULD010000912.1:0-867 GCF_014060985.1 Pseudomonas sp. MD195_PC81_125 | reverse complement strand
GGGGTCGGAGAATCGCGGATAGTCCGGTGCTTGCAATCAGCGCCTGACTGTCTCGAGTGGTCTCGATACTAAGCGCGCCTACGAAGATACCGGACGCCTCGTGTAAAAAGCGCTTGGCAGCAAACAAAGCTGGGTAATTTGGCTCAATCTTCGGAAGCGGCGATTTGACCACTTCTCCATCGACCAACTGCCACACACCGTCTGTTTCATAGATCGTTCTCAGGAAGAGCTCATCGCTGATCTCGATTGCACCTTCAGGAATATTATTTCCATGTACTCCAGAGTCGTAACGACCCGAGAGGTTTTGCTGTTCATCAAATAGAACCAGTTTTACGCTCACAATAAATCCTCAGGCTTACCAGCCAATAGCGTTCCAATAGAACGCTTCCGCGACCCGCGTTCCGGAAAGGAAAGCACCCGCACTGAATCCTGCCTTACCCAGCCCATCAGTTCGAAGCATGACATTTGTATCTCGAGTGGTGCCGCCACCGATATAAGCGGCCCCATTGAGGGATACCAACCTCGTCGGAAATGTCATCGGGAACAAGACAGCCAGGTCTGCGGTCGCCGTGGTAGTGGTGGTGCCCCATTGAATAATCAATCCACTCGGGAGCTGCTGATAGCCGTTCGGTGACAACAACGCTGAAAATTCATTGGAATACTTCAGCGAAGAAGCGCCCTCCTCAACGACATAATTGTTGTCGCCACAAGTAACAACAAGATTGGAACCGCTCTGAACCGTAACACTGGTAAGCGTTTTAGCTAGCGCTACGATGGTGTCATTGCCCTGACGATTCAGTGTCACGTCAGCTGTTCCGATGTTTAGGACGTAGAACTTGGACCCAACGGGGCTGGCGACCAGTGGAG
>NZ_JABULD010000911.1:0-934 GCF_014060985.1 Pseudomonas sp. MD195_PC81_125 | reverse complement strand
AGCTGCACACAGCCAGTTTTCTCAAAGTACAAGGTGATGGGAACACTATCAGTGTTGGCTTCACCGGGCGGATCGCCCGGATTGCCAGAGTGCACCAGTACGGGTTAAAGGATAGAGCAGAGCTCCTCGCCCCATTTGTAAAGTATGATCAAAGGGAGATCTTAGGTATTACCGAGGCAGACGTAAAATTTATGCGGGACTCATTATTACTACAGTTAACAAATAATAGCTTCAACCCTAGATCTTAACCAAGAGATCAGCCAAACAACTGGCCATCAAAGATGGATTAATTTAATATAAGCTTCCTAACTGCTCGTGTCTCCACCATCATTCTTTCACCGTCTGAGGTTAGCAGCCATTGAGGGTCAGCAATATCACTAGTAGTATCTGAAGCAACAACAGCCACAACCCCAAGAGCTTGCATTTGAATTGCTACAGTTTGAAAATCTTGATCTCGCAAAGACGACATATACGTACCAAACCCAAGTTTAGTGCAAAGAGCCTCTAACAAAACGTCCTTAACCGCCGACTCCTTACTACCATTTACAAGATAAGGAGAGATGTAATWAAAAAATCTCACCCCAGGTGCAATCAGCCTTCCACGGACGGGTATTAATGCCATCCCAAAAGCTGCCAAATAACGAATACATATCGCCAAACCCGGCCAAGTTCGGGACATCGTAAATAGCTTTTTTTCTGTTTCTTATTTGCGAAACCTCAAGATTCAGCCTGTCATTTTCTTTACGAAGTTCGTTGATTTCTTTTAAAAGCCCTTCGTTTGAGCCTTCACTTGCGCGCACCCAACCTACAGCGGGAAAAGCTTTCATTGTCTTGACAAGACTCAATGAAACCAGACCTGGCAAATCACTAGGAGACGTCCAATATTTGACTAAACGACCATTCGAAACTTTGTCTCGAAAAGCTTGAAGCTTTA
>NZ_JABULD010000910.1:0-924 GCF_014060985.1 Pseudomonas sp. MD195_PC81_125 | reverse complement strand
AGGTTGCTAAAGATGTCCAGTGATGGCCATCGTAGACGAATGACTGTTCAAGACAGAACCCGGCTTACAGATCGACTCTCCACCTTTTTCTTTCCCTGCTTGAATCAATGGCATCAGGGCTGGTTATTATCGGCAGGCCTGCGCTAAAGTCCGGCAGCGGCAAATGCAGTAATAGCCATTTCCCACCTTGCTTCAATCAACAGCAGAAGCGCTTTTGTAATACCGAAAAAATCTTACTCTTAACAAATCACTTTAACTTCCGAGCGCAGCTTTCAGTGCTGCATCAAGTTATTAGTCAAAAGTATCCGCCAAATTGTCGTTGCCCCTCCTTTTAAGCTCCTAAATCTCCGTTCTGTAAGGGTTTTCCTTTAATCCGCGCCTTGA
Source organism: Pseudomonas sp. MD195_PC81_125 (assembly GCF_014060985.1). Taxonomy (NCBI): domain Bacteria; kingdom Pseudomonadati; phylum Pseudomonadota; class Gammaproteobacteria; order Pseudomonadales; family Pseudomonadaceae; genus Pseudomonas; species Pseudomonas sp. MD195_PC81_125. The sequence goes on along the minus strand of NZ_JABULD010000910.1, from coordinate 540 downwards.
CGGTGTGGTGGGCGCATTCCTATAGTGTGCGCAAGTGGCGGAAAGTGGCATGAAGTGGGTTTTTTGAGCTCAAAACGATAAAAATTGGAGAAACGCTGACGTGTTTCGCGGAGCTAACGCTATCAGTCTCGATGCTAAGGGCCGTCTCGCCATGCCGAGCCGGTACCGTGACGAGCTCGTTTCGCGTAGTTCCGGCCAGTTGATCGTGACCATTGATGCCGTTGATCCGTGCCTGTGTGTCTACCCGCTCGACGAGTGGGAAATTATTGAAACCAAGTTGCGTGCACTCCCTTCGCTGCGCGAAGAGAACCGTCGCCTGCAGCGTTTATTGATTGGTAATGCCGTCGACCTCGAGCTCGATGGCAGTGGTCGTTTTCTGGTTCCACCGCGTCTGCGCGAATACGCCAAGCTTGATAAGAAAGCGATGCTGGTGGGCCAACTGAACAAGTTCCAATTGTGGGACGAGGATGCATGGAACGCGGTGTCTGCCGCTGACCTTGCTGCTATTCAACAACCGGGCGCCATGCCTGACGAACTGCG
>NZ_JABULD010000909.1:0-711 GCF_014060985.1 Pseudomonas sp. MD195_PC81_125 | reverse complement strand
AAAATACACCGGATACTCACGGCTGTCATAGCGCTTGCCGGCATAGGCGTAGTTCGAGCGCTGGCGGAACGAGTTACGGAAAGTTGCCCCGCCAAAGACCCAGCCTGAAGCCTGATTGCGTTCGATGCCGATCAAGTCCTGATGATTATTGTGTTCGGGGTCAGGCGAATAATGTCGGGTGTAGACGCTGGTCTGGGCATACCAGAAGCCCGTGTCCTGCGCATCGTCCGCGGCCAATGCATGGCCGGTCTGAGTCATCAGCAATACGGTCAGAAGTCTTCGGATGTTCATTGTGCAGCCTCGGTTAAACGGGATGGCTTGCGCCAGAGGAAGGCCGTTATACGTAGGCGTTCAGCGACGGAGAAGAAAGAAAGTCCGACATTTTAGTAGGTAGTTTCCCGCGCCTTCATGAACGAAACCTGAACAAGTGAAGGCTTATGCATATTTCATTCGGGTATTTAAGATATTGCTGCAAGGGTATTAGGCTATATAAAACCGGATAACCGGGCAGATGATCCCGCATTATCGTTGTCAGGCGGGTCATACATCCTTTAGCACTTTTCGTTTTACAGTTACTGCTATATGTTCTATCAAGCGAATTGTGCTTACATCTTGTAATACTTGCGGGGCCGAACACTTCCGTCATGACAGCCATTGAATCTGCTTTTGTGAATCTGGCTTACCCTCCGCGGCTCGATCTGGGGGCCGCAG
>NZ_JABULD010000908.1:0-814 GCF_014060985.1 Pseudomonas sp. MD195_PC81_125 | reverse complement strand
CTCGGCGTTGCAACCCCAGCGCTCCATGAGATTGAAGAAAAACTTCAGCGCGACGCGCCCGGCCTCGGGGACGTCGAGTTGTTCGCGTGGGGTGAGGGCTGGCGATGAGGTAGGCATGTTCGTCCTTCTAAGCGGGTCCGCAAGATGAGCGTAGTACACATATGAATTTTTTACATAAAATTATTCGCATACGAATAAACGCCTAAGAATTTCCAAGTTGACACGTTAATGTTCCGTGGCAGAGGATCTGCCTCAAGAGCGCGAAACCGACTGCCATCAGGTGGCGATAGTCGGCGGTAGGAACCCCGTTGATGACCTGAAGATCAGCGCTCGGGTGAGACCTCTACCCTTGTTCAAGGGAGCAAAAAGCCGACAGCAATGTCGGTTTTTTATTGCCTGGTTTATTTGAGCATTTCGCTTGCCTAGTCAAAGTGCTGGCGAACTTTGCCTATGTGCATTCACATGCGGACGCTCTTCAGCGCCCCGTGAATGGCGGCTCTAGAGTCGCAACAAACTGGTGAAGACTAAATTGGAAAGCATCCCTGATGCTAAGGGCACTCGCGCTCAAAGCTGAAAAATATGCGCATATCTCGCCGGGGAAATTACAGGAGCCATAAGCCGTTTCTCCTCGAAAAACCCGCCCTGCGCACCAAAACCACGCACTTTTCTTGACCCCAATCACCCCCACGTCATCAAAAATCCCGATCCTGTGTCAGCTTCCAGCCATCGGCAGGGACATCAATTCGCTACTAAATCCGCGACAACTATGCTCAGGTGCTGGAATATAGCCGGCATATGACGCCGGATCGGCAGT
>NZ_JABULD010000907.1:0-932 GCF_014060985.1 Pseudomonas sp. MD195_PC81_125 | reverse complement strand
CCCCCAACGGTAGGGAGTACCGAGGACGTTCACCGCACGGCTCAGGACGTTGCTGCTTTCCTTGTTGGCCATCGGTGGCACCAGCTTGCCGTGACTCTTGCTGGCAAGCGTGGTGTGTTTCGTTTGTTTGCTGCTCTTGCTCGAAGGAGCCGAAGCATGGGATTTAGGGGTGAAACCGTTGACGTTGGGAAGACGTTGCTCACGATTGGTGGCGTGGGCGGCCAGTGGCATTAATAGGCAAATAGTTAGCCATGTCTTGAAAAATGGTCGCATTAGGCGTGGCTCTTAGGTGGTAGCGCGCAACTTTATAACAGCTTTTTTGTCCCTACCGAGGCCGTTGGTCGATTCAATCGGGAGGCAACGGAACCAAACAAGCGGCAAATGGACGCGATTGTCCGACAGAAGTCCGGTGGTATAAGGCTTTGACGGACGACACAGTAACATTTGCCGTACGTCGGCTCCCTGTAAAAAAGTCACAAAGAATTAAAGAAAATTTATCTATCGAGTGAATCGAGGTCTTCATGAACCGCTATCAGCAGGTCGCTGCACCGCAAGATACGCACAGCAAAATCATCGGTTATCTGCTGTGGATTTTTGGTTTCACGGGCGCTCACCGCTTCTATTACGGCAAGCCGGTGACCGGGACGATCTGGTTCTTCACCTTCGGTCTGCTGGGCATTGGCTGGCTGATCGACGTGTTCCTGATCCCGGCGATGGATCGCGAGGCGGATCTGCGTTTCACCGCAGGGCCGATCGAATACAACGTGGCGTGGATTCTGCTGACGTTCCTGGGCGTGTTCGGCGTGCACCGGATGTACCAGGGCAAGTGGATCAGCGGGTTGCTGTATCTGCTGACCGGCGGGTTGTTCTTTATTGGTGTGCTGTATGACTTCTGGACCCTGAATGATCAGGTGTCGGTGCGCAACGCGCAG
>NZ_JABULD010000906.1:0-650 GCF_014060985.1 Pseudomonas sp. MD195_PC81_125 | reverse complement strand
GAATACCTGACCGACAATGCTTTTGACGATGGCAACAACACTGCTCATTGAAGACTCTCCGGGTGTTACGTTCAGTTGACTTCCATTGCCTGATGGCTTCGGCGCCGATTCAGTCTGGACGTACTTTTAAAATTTGCGAATCAAGTTTGACGCTTCTTTTCGTCAATATTTTGGCTAGATTCTTTCGCTATTAACTTTATGCCAAACTATTGACCTTCTGGGTGCCATCCTAAACAATCGCCCCACTAATGTCACATTGATATTTCCGCGGCGACCTGTCCCTCAGCGTGTGATCCAGTTCCTATTTTGAACTTTCCGACATACGGTCATTCCGGTTGCCAATCATCCGACGCAGCAGCACGTTTTGCTGTGATTCAAGACAAGAAGTCCTGGGAAATCTTTACCATGCGTTTGCACTTGTTCAAGGCTCTACCCTTCGCTCTGGCCGCCTCTTTCGCCCATGCACAATCCTTACCGGAAGCCATGCAACAGGCACTGGATGTCCATCCGGAAATCCAGGCAGGGGTCAATAGTCGTCTGGCGGCGGATTATCAGTTAAAGGCTGCGAAAGGTGGATACCTGCCCAAGGTCGACCTGCTGGGTGGTTATGGCCGTGAGGGCACCGACAGCGTGACCACGCGCGCCAACGG
>NZ_JABULD010000905.1:0-1036 GCF_014060985.1 Pseudomonas sp. MD195_PC81_125 | reverse complement strand
GCTCATGCTAGGACGACTATGCAACTCGTTTGCGCTTGCGCAACGCCCGCAGGTGCATCCACCCAGATCGAGTGACGTCATGCCTTAGAGAGTGCGAAAGCGAGCATGTAAAGGCTTTGAGAAGTCCGCGCTGAACCAAATCGCTCAAGCAAGATTTCAGCCTATGCCAGTGCGCTTTATCTTTTGGTGCAGGGTTACGCTCAATAGCAATGCCCACAGGGCCATGCTCAGTAGAACGACTGATCGCCAAGAGCAATTGGTTTTCGTAATCTGCAGCGGTCTCCATAGACAACTCCATGCGTTTTCTGTGTCAGGTTCGACCTAGCGGACATTAGCACCGTTTGACGTTGAGATCTTCTGCCAAAATGCACGAATTATCTAGTGAAGGTCGCCTTCAAGTTATCATGGCTGCCTTGAAGCTCTATCTCCCACTCTGGGTATTTGGCGCTCAAATCAAATAGCACTGCTTCAAACGCTTTATAGGAGACTTCGGCACTGACCTCGGCCTGGACCGATGCTTTGAGTTCAAAATGACGGAATCCGCCACCGACTAGCGGCCTGGACGGCAACTGCCTGATGATCTGATGCTTCAATTCGGCGGCTAGAGTAGATGCGGTGTATTCCACGAGCTGAATCCTTTCGAGCAAGAAGAATGCCCGACAGTCGGGCTGCGCCTGTTGTGTCGCGCTTGATAAGCTGAACACCGTGCCATGAAAACAGGTGTTTATCCGCGTGGAAAGCTTTTTCTCTCACGACACCGGCGGACGATAATTGGGATGCCCCTCGGTGCGTTCTCCGCGCGCAGCAGCCCAAAAGAACTTCGCATGGTGCTTGTAGACGCTAGAGGCATCCGAGAAGTCTAAGCCCATACCTTGAACCAAGCTCAAAACCAAGCTCACGATTTCCAAGCTGTCTTGATAGAGCGTCTCGACCTCGTCATCTGTAGCCCAAACAGACGGTTCGCCGCTCTCCACTTCTGGTGCGTTTGGAATTTGTCGGTGCGCCAAATGCTCGTCACGCAAAAGTCTTTTAGTTT
>NZ_JABULD010000904.1:0-660 GCF_014060985.1 Pseudomonas sp. MD195_PC81_125 | reverse complement strand
ACGGCGCCGTTCCCGGCCAACTTTCACCCCTATACATAACTTCAATCCTTGTATCGAAAAGTTGCTCTGAGTGAGGCATTCACTCTTGTCTTCAATTTTGGCCACTGTTCGCCGAAAGGAGTAACTACGCCCAAGTAAAACTTAATTTATAAGTTTTATCAGGCCAACTCATACTTAAAAAACAGCAAACTTAAAATAATTAAAAATAAACTTGTTAAGTTATTTGATGATGTATTAGTTTTTCCTCGCCGAGCAGGTTAAACCCCGCAAACACGGCACGGCTCCGCATTCAGCTGACAGCCATGGCAAATAGTCGCCCTGGCACAGCCCAGAGCCTCCAATGCACTTTTCACACGTTCATTTAACTGAATGAGGCCAGCGCTCGCCAATATAAAAGTTTAAAACCCAGACAGTCTGCATTGACGCACCGAACGAGCAAATTTCTCTATTCCAATAACACCGAGGTTAGCCATGATGCCAACTAAAGAACAACTCGCCCTGATAAAAGCTCAATTGAGCGTTCATCCGATCTTTACTGAAATCGATTCGTTATCGGTACTGCGCCGGTTCATGGAATCCCACGTCTTCGCCGTCTGGGATTTCATGTCGCTGACCAAGCGTCTCCAACAAGAACTGACCTGCACCCGTCTGCCGCTGGCT
>NZ_JABULD010000903.1:0-962 GCF_014060985.1 Pseudomonas sp. MD195_PC81_125 | reverse complement strand
CTGAAAGTGCAATCGAGTGTAGCGCGACATTCGCTGGACGCGACTCACATCAGGGGGTTTGCACCGGAGCGGTCTGCGCGGTGCCGCCGAGGGATACCAGGACGCTATTGAAAATCGCAAAGATTTTCGCGCCCAGTGGTGTGATGAACACCACCACAACGACCGCTACCATCGCCACCACGATTGCATACTCGATGGCGGATGCAGCCTCTGTACTTGCCAGAAACGACCTCAGGCGCAATATCAGATATTCGAGGATCATTGACATTCTCCTTCGTAACGGCGGGTGATCGGACTTGTGAAATCCGAAGATTTGCCAGTGTCTGAGCGCTGCTGCTGGTCAGCATGGACCCGGACACTGGACGACGGGAGGGATGTTGATCAAGGCGTCGTTCTGACCTGTGCCGTGCCACCGAGCTTGGTCAGCACCACGTTGAAAATGGCCAGCACCTTGTCGCCGATGGGCGTCACAAACACCACGACCACCACCGCCACCATTGCCACCACGATCGCGTATTCGATGGCCGACGCACCTTCTTCACTTCTGCACAGCAGCCTGGCCCTGGCCAGTAGATAGTCGATGATCATCCGAAACATACGTCCACTCCTTCGCGCCTCTGGCGCCGATCCAACGCTACAGCGGCATGCTTTCACCGTGCTATCAGAGCATTGTCAACAAACCCCCGGTCAACAACTGTAAGAACGGATTAATCACAAAGGATTAACCGGATTGTTAATTGAGCCAATCCCTACAGTTAATTGGCCATGACTCATACTTTAGTGAGTTATTTTCCTGTCACTAATGGCGTTTTGGCTCGTATCAGCTAGCTTGGAAATAGCGAAATCGTTGCATGTTCATAGCTGCCTGATCGCGAAAAATTCTCTCGGCAGGAAGTACAGGCTGTCGGTGCAGCAGGAAAGGGAGAGCCGTCATGAACAGTCGCGTCACCATGGGGCCTTGG
>NZ_JABULD010000902.1:0-1217 GCF_014060985.1 Pseudomonas sp. MD195_PC81_125 | reverse complement strand
AAAATCCGGGAGCGCACGGTACCCACCGGACACTGCATGACACTCGCAATGTCCTCGTAACTCAGACCATCGAATTCACGTAAAGTTAACGCCGTACGCAAATCCTCTGGCAGTTGCTGAATGGTTCGATGGACGGTGCCTTCGATCTCATCCCGCAGCAACGCGCGTTCCGGTGATTCGAGATCCTTGAGGCCATGATCGCCATCGTAGAACTCTGCGTCTTCAGAACTTACATCACTATCCGGCGGCCGGCGGCCGCGTGAAACCAGATAGTTTTTTGCCGTGTTGATGGCAATGCGGTAAAGCCACGTATAGAACGCGCTGTCTCCGCGAAAGTTTCCTAATGCTCGGTACGCCTTGATAAAGGCTTCCTGAGCCACATCCTGGGCTTCATGGGTGTCGTGCACAAAACGCACGATCAACCCGAGAATTTTGTGCTGATATTTCAGCACCAGCAGATCGAAAGCTCGCTTGTCGCCACGCTGAACGCGCTCGACCAGCTGCTGATCCTCTTCCTGGGTTAGCATGAACACTCCTCGATAAGCATGGAGGAGGCTTGCATAACTAAACGACCAGACTTGCAAACATAGACTCGGGCTTTTCGCAAAAGTTCTCCCCCTCCAGGCAAGTTTCCTGCGGGCTCTGATTTGGCACGCACGAAAAAACGCAGCGCGGGATAAACCGGCTGCGCGAATAATCTTGTCATCGGTTCGCCGGCAAAAACCCAATCGCAGGTTCTGCATTGAAGCCGACACTGTCCCGTGTTTCTGGCAACTGTCTATTGATCTTGGGCCTCTGGCAAAAGTTCCAATTATTTATAGCCATGCTGGAGCGACATTGAGCGACCGTGCGCTGAAAAAGCCTGTTTCATCCTCGATACAGTTGCCTTTTTCCAAAACGATGAAAAAAAACCTCCGACGAAACGTCAGGCTTTTGTCGTCACAGTAGTTTCACAATGCCATACAAGCCCGGCTATTGTGCCGCTCCACCCCTCTATATACTAGTGGGCTGTGTGGCTGTCTTGACTCGCCGATCCAGCTGTCTTGCGCCAACCCCGATCCGGGTCGCTTTGAGCGGAATCCTGAAATGAGCCAACAGTTTCAACACGATGTTCTGGTGATTGGCAGCGGCGCTGCCGGTTTGAGTCTCGCGCTGACCCTGCCGGGTCATTTGCGCATTGCCGTATTGAGCAAGGGTGATCTGGCCAACGGTTCGAC
>NZ_JABULD010000901.1:0-1015 GCF_014060985.1 Pseudomonas sp. MD195_PC81_125 | reverse complement strand
GGGCAGGTCCATTTCGACAGCAGGCTCGTCACAAGCTGTATGAATCCGGTACAGCCTGTAAATTTTTTTGCACCAAAACCGCACAGTGCGTCTACGCTCAGTGCGTCGGGCATCCGCCAAATACTCACTGACGGGGTGAACCGGTAACGTTTTTGGTTGTCATGGCCCCACGCGAACCTGACAACACGATGCAAAGGTATGCGTCAAGCCCCTGATACAAAAGGGCTTGAACCCCCGTTTTTATGCGGTTTTTACAGCGAAAGGCGGGTGTGCAGAAAAATAAACGTGGCAACCCTGCACTTTGTGCACGCTTGTTGCATTGAGACACACATGGTCTATAGCGCACCACGGGAAGTGGCAGCTTGAGACCAAACAAATACGGTGGCAGGGTTGCCCCAATGGAGATTCAAGTGTTTTGCCAGGGACTCTTTTTTACCGATGCAAAAAGGCCCAGAAACAGCGATAAAGTTGTCAGCCCGGCTGCATGGGTAACGTGAATTTGCGACATCAACCCAGCTGTTTGCGACGTCGTCGTAAAGATCATGAAAGGTTGTATGAGCAAGTATCGCCAACATTGTCGGCGTGATATAAGTTTGCGCCGACACAAAAAGAAAGAGCCGCCCAGATAATAAAACAGGTGGGACGGCAGTACTCTTCTAAAACCAAAGGAGCAAATCACGATGCGCGTGATGAAGTGGAGCACAATCGCACTGGCAGTTGCAGCAGCAGCCAGCACTCAGTTGGCTACGGCCGCCCCGTTTGTTAGTGACCAGGCAGAAGCCAAAGGTTTCGTTGAAGACGCAAAACTCACCGAAACGTTGAAGAACTACTACTTCAACCGCGACAACAAGAACGGCGGTGCTGACCAGAAAGACTGGACACAAGGTTTTCTGGGTAATTTCACCTCTGGTTACACCCAGGGTACTGTCGGCGTAGGCATTGACGCTTTCGGTTATCTGGCTATCAAACTGGACGGCGGTGACGGTACCTCCGGTTCGGGCAACATGAGTCGTAG
>NZ_JABULD010000900.1:0-869 GCF_014060985.1 Pseudomonas sp. MD195_PC81_125 | reverse complement strand
TTGGGGTTCGCCGTCGATAATTGGTTTTTTTATTTGGTAGGTTTTTACCGTTTTTTTTTGCGTTTCTTAGCCGTGTTTGCTTTTTTCGCCAGAAATATCTCAGTTGATAAGCCCGATTGTTGTTGCTGTTCTAAAAGATGTGGGCGGACCTGTAGCAGCCGGCTTCGGCGGCGCAATGGCAGGTGCCGGTTGTTCCTATTTTTTTTCAGAAGAAAACTGAAAAGGCTAATGAGGTTAAAGCGGATTTTAGTGCCGTTCATAGAACGGTTATTCATCTTACTTCACAGTTGAATGATCTGTTTTCAATAAAAAAATATAATATCTACCCCGCTCGTGATAGCAAGATTAGATTTTTAGAAATAACCAAAATTCCTAGTAATCCAGGGGTCACTGATCGAATCGATCCACGCATTATCGATATAGCATTATCGATGAATGATACGGTGACTATCGATACGATCTACCTTGCGCAGGCTCGATATAGAGCTTGCTTCGAGAATTTTTCAAATCGTAATGGTTCCTTAGATGAGTATCGGGCGACATTAAAGGCTTCGAATTTAGGGAAGGCGGGCGCACATACACTTTGTCAACTTGGTGAGATCGTCGGCGAGGGTCAACTAATTGCACTGTATACTATGACTGAACAAATGATAGAGGTCGTTGACGAAGCTCTCCAAAGTTTGACAGAGTCTTTGGAGCTTGTTTCGGGTATCTTGGAAAAGAAACATAAAGGTACGGGGGCGCTAACACTAAAAATGAACACATCTAAAGGAGCTGAGTATCTTGCAAAAATGCCTTCGCCATATTTTGATGCCGAGAGCCTCAGAGCTTATCTAAACGCGTGTAAGTAGATCCTGTCTTTTCAACAA
>NZ_JABULD010000899.1:0-943 GCF_014060985.1 Pseudomonas sp. MD195_PC81_125 | reverse complement strand
GGTCTGGTGGTGTCGAGCGTGGCGTTGCGTGGGGATTTGGCCCACGTCGATTGATTGACAGTAGAAACGACAGAGGGCGCCTTGCGGCGCCCTTTGCTATTCAGTTCAGCTCAAGTGCTGGCATGTAACTTCAAGCCCAACGCCTTCACCACTTTCAGAATCGTTCCAAACTCAGGATTTCCTTCACCTGAAAGTGCACGGTAGAGACTTTCTCGAGACAGCCCGGCGTCACGTGCGACTTGGGTCATGCCTCGCGCTCTCGCAATGGTGCCCAGTGCCTTGGCGATAAAGGCAGGATCATCTCCAGCCTCCTCCATGCAGGCATCCAGATAATTGGCCATGTCCTCTTCTGTCTTGAGGTACTCGGCTGAGTCCCAACGAGTGAATTGTTCGGTCATGGGTTTTGCTCCTGCCAAGACTCCGCGATGAGCCTGGCTTGCTTGATATCTCGGGGTTGGCTGCTCTTGTCTCCACCACAAAGGAGGATGACCACTTGCCGACCTTGTTGCATGAAATAGACTCGATATCCGGGGCCATAGTCAATTCTGACTTCGCTGAGCCCCTCACCGACGGCTTTGACATCACCAAAATTCCCATCGGCCATACGATCAATGCGCACCTGAATACGCATCCTGGCGCGGCTGTCAGCCAGCTTCAAAAGCCAGCTGGAGAATGTTGAACTTCGAATGATCTCAGGCATGACCGAGAGTGTAGCCCTTGAGCTACACATGTACCAGACGGTTTTTTCTGCACCGACGTACGGTGTCTACACTCCATAAATCGTTGAATGCTGACTCGCAAAGTCAAGGAGATGACCATGCAAGTGAAAGCCCTGATCGCCGCCGCACTCCTCGGGCTATTGCCCAGCGCCAGCCACGCCACCAACCTGATGTACATGCCGTTCGAAACCGTGCTCTCGGATGCGATTCGCGCCGGACGGCTG
>NZ_JABULD010000898.1:0-972 GCF_014060985.1 Pseudomonas sp. MD195_PC81_125 | reverse complement strand
CGATGATTCGCCTTCAGTTGTTCAAGCAATGGCTTGATTCGATCAATGAATGTCAGCTTTTCGAACTCGGCAATGGCCAGATTCAGAACGGTTTCATCGTCTTTCAATTCGGCCAGCGGGATTTTCTCGGCGTCGTACTCTTGGGTCAGACTGATTTTGGCCGCAGCCAATTCTTCAAGTCGGAAACGATTGTTGCTGATGGCGATGCTCTGCACGCCGAACACACCGTTGTGCAGTGAAGCGTGCAACCTGGTCATGTGTTCAGCGCATAGCTTGATCAGTTGCGTGACGATGTGCGAATACTGCTGGCGTGCTTTTTCAACCTGAGCACTCGGTTCACTGGCGTTGAGGCTGGCCAGTGCCTGCAGGTTTTCGTTCAGGTCGTCGGTCTCCAGCGCTGTAATTGCCGAAGTGAAGATATTCGCGGCCGTAAGATCAAGGTCGCTGACGGCGGCATTCAAAGCGATCAACTCATCGCTCAAGGCTTTGATATACAGGTTGGCAGAGCCAACGAGCGCTTGATAACGAATTGCCTCGCGGCTTTCTTGAATACGGCCGAGGTCAGGCTGGGCGTAAATAAGGTTGGTCATGATGAATATTTCCTGAATGATTGGATGGTGTCAGTCGAATGCGTGGATGAGTTGATTCGCGTTGGCTTGAACGGTTTTCCAGTTTTTAATAACAATCTTGAAACTGGAGACAAAACTTCTGAGGGTCAGAAATTCGTGCATACCCATGACTTTATTTTGCGAAGCATTGATGTAGTCAGTAATGGAGATCCATAGCGTCTCCAGTTGCGAGGTACTCTGGATGGCTCCTTCGACATACAGCGACATGCTGTCCAGACCCGACTGGAATTCCAGAAGCGTGCCGGCCAGGATGTTGGTTTGTTTGATCTGCTCCGCGAGTTGATCTCGCTGGGCGATCAATGGGCGTAAATGGGTACTCTGCTGAAGTTCGAGCGTTTTGTAA
>NZ_JABULD010000897.1:0-638 GCF_014060985.1 Pseudomonas sp. MD195_PC81_125 | reverse complement strand
ACAGACATCTGAAGCGAATTCCGTGTGAGTAATTGCAATTTGTTTTCAGTCACGGCGACAAGCGGCGCGGAATGACTTTTTTTGAGACTTTAATCGCCAGTCGTCGGCCTTCCTCGGAGGCTTCGCAAACTTTTGCGTGATCAGTCAGCTCAACCGCTATCAGAGTTAGGAGCGTTTCCGATGGAGGAATTGCGAGGAGAGAGAAGACATATGTAACAAAGAATTTCATAGAGTTTGCGTGGTCGAAATGGCATCTCCCACTTGGATTTATGGTCATGAAATTCGCAAAGTTTTGCCAAGCACTCTCGAACTGGGCCGGCAGCTCGAAAACCTTTCTGATAGCTATTCTGCTGATCATCGCTTGGGCGTTAACGGGTCCGTATTTTCACTACAACGACACCTGGCAACTGATCATCAACACGTCAACAACGATCATCACCTTCCTGATGGTATTCCTCATCCAGAACACACAGAACAGGGATAACGACATCTTGCACCTGAAACTCGATGAACTGATCCGAGCAACAAAGGACGCCCAGAACGCCTTCATGTCATTGGATCATCTGGATACCAAGGAGCTGCGTGAGTTACGCAAGCGTTACAGCACGATGGGAGAAGAGGAAGAGGTGAATCTTGAG
>NZ_JABULD010000896.1:0-1155 GCF_014060985.1 Pseudomonas sp. MD195_PC81_125 | reverse complement strand
TAGAGAACGCTACTCCAGATCTAACGATTGACGAGCGCGAGACCTTAAAATCTAGACTCCTAGAAACCACTGTTCCCACGCATCGGCCGTTCTATTTATGGTAGTGAATGGGATGAAGGCTGGTCCAAGGAACAAAAGGTAGCATCTCGTCAATATTTCAAGCGGTATTTCACGTATAGCGTACCATTAGGTGATGTACCAGATGCTCACATTGCTGGGCTGTGTGAGGCAGTTCCGTCTGCCTCCGGAACTGATAGACGTGCTTTGCTCGAAGCATTCGCGATACGACAAGCGTTACCACGACTTATTACGAGGCTGCGGCAAAAGGAAAGTTCAATGACGCAAGAGCAAGCATCAGCCCTTATTTCTACATTTGCATTAAATGGAGATCTGCTTCCACGAGAGCGAGGCATGATGGTAGTCGCGGACACACGAGCTAAAGCTGGAATGTTAATTGCGGGGTTATTAAGGCAAATACCAGTCGGTGTTGACCGCCAAAAGGAAGCTGAGCATCTATTCAACTCAGTAACACCCATTGGATTTGCGTTGGAATGTTTTCGATGGGTACGCCACTACGAGAATAAGTCAGAAGAAAATCGAGTTCTAACAGGCGAGGGTGAAGTTCTGGTTAAATCTATCCTCACCCGTCGTATAGCAGAGGCAGACCAAGATTCGCCACTCTTTTTAAGCCACCCTAAAGATGCCCCATCATTATATTGGGCTTGGATTGATGGATGCACGCTATCTGCCGTTCGTAGAATATTGGAGTCTCACTTTAACTCGAAGCCTGAACAGCTAGATGATTTCTTGGCATGTTACGTTGGAGAGGCCTGGGGGGTAGAAAGTGGCCTTCCAAGACCAGCGGATTTTTCGAGAAATCAGTATGACTCCGTATGTGCTTTAATTTCTGCGGATTTCATCGTAGAAAACTTGCGTCTTCGTTATGGTGCAGAGTTAGAAACGCCTCAAGACTATCCTTCCGAAGCTATGGCTCAGCCTCGCCGCGTTGCTCATCAGTTCATGAGCGTACATCAGCATGTAACATAGGAAGGAACCACATAACTAACCAGATTAGCTTTTTTAATTAGTCGGCAAATATCTAGACTGGCTGGAGCTAAGTCAGGATTGATCTCCGTTATAAGGAAGTGCATTTGG
>NZ_JABULD010000895.1:0-1195 GCF_014060985.1 Pseudomonas sp. MD195_PC81_125 | reverse complement strand
CGGCCATCATCAACTGGTGGGTCTGATCAAAGCCATGCGAAAAAATGTTTCTCAGGGCGTCCGCGTGCTCCTCGATTTCAAGAATACGAAAAAAGTTCATAGCTGCGGAACACTTCTGTTGGTCGCCGAAATTGACCGAATTGTCAGGTCTGTAGGGGTGGCCTTCGTCAGCTCCACATACCCAAACGATGAAAAAGTCGAAAAAGTTTTTCAGCAGATCGGGCTCCTTAAGCTCCTCGGTAAGGATCATCGTTTACAGGTCACTGAAGACGATAGAGATGTTTTCCACTGGAGATATGCCAGCGGAGTCGATGTGTCGGCTATCCAAGCGGATCCCATCCTCAAGGGAATAAAAACCCAAATTCCAAAGAGTTACAGGAAGGTCGTAGTCGGAGTGGAGGAGGCGATGGACAACTCAGTCCACCATGCTTACATCACTCATCGAGGGGATCGACTGAGTGGCCGGTGGGAGGAGGCAGATGCTAGGAGATGGTGGCTCTTCGCAGAAGTGCTTGACGATTGGCTTCATGTCAATTTTTGTGATTTAGGTATTGGTATTCCTCGCAGCCTCCCGGCAAGCTGGGCAGAAGAAGCTAAAGACATTGTCACTTTGGCACTGTCTAGGGCAAAAAAAGATGTTCGAATGATCCGTAGAGCTTTTGAGGTAGGTAGGACAAGGACTGAATTGGAACATCGTGGAAAAGGCTTGAAAAATATAGCAATTGCAGCAAAGGAACTTGGCGGGGTGCTTACGATCCACAGCAATGCCGGATGCGTTCGGAGAGACTATAGAAAAAACGGTCTTGTGGAACGTTCCCTTTCGTACAAGCGTTCTATAATGGGCACCGTTATCCAGTGGTCTATTCCACTCAAAATAGGTATGGAGAAATGAGCGTGGGCTCCATCAATGTGACAAAGCAGTTCAGCGAATACCCCGCTGGGCGTTACCGCAGGGACGGAAATTTTTCGGGCGAGGTATTTCGAGACGATTGGCTTGCCCCGTATCTGGATCGCCACGACGTCGTTGAGATCGATCTTGATGGCGCAATGGGATATGGATCATCGTTCTTAGAGGAAGCTTTTGGCGGCCTTGTGCGTAAGCATAAGATGAAATGCCACTGCTACGGCAAAAGCTAAAAAATTAAATTCGGAATGATGAGCCAATCCTTGGTGAACGAGATTTGGATCTATAWTG
>NZ_JABULD010000894.1:0-676 GCF_014060985.1 Pseudomonas sp. MD195_PC81_125 | reverse complement strand
CTACAAATTGAATTGCCATTAGCAGCTTGTAATGATCAGAAACTCATCTGCGACTGCCCGATCAACCCGTGGTTGCGACTGTTGCTGCCAATCTCGCCGCTGCAGGGCATTGATGGAGGGCCTTTGGTTATTAGCGGGCCGTCCGTATAGCGAGGGGTTCTTACAGAATGAAGTCGGAGGATGACTTGCATTATTTTGCGTTCAGATGATCTTAAACTCAGTTTTATCTGCATTTTGTTGCATATTGCACCGCGCCATCATTTGTTGAAATGCACTATATTGCATCTGAGGACAATGAATTCCCTGTTTAAATGCATTTAAATGCAGGTGTTGAGACATGTACAACCTGACATTACAGATATTCAGTGCTGGGAAATGGCACGACGCCATGATTCTAAGGTTCGACAATCCTGAAATGGGGTTCGAAAGTCGCTGCAGTTTCGGCTACGAGACGCCATAACTTGTCGAAAATATTGAAGCCATAGGCTCTTCGTTTTCCAAAGCCGTCAGTGCGCTGTATCCATTGGATTGGGAAGGGCGACGCTCCAGTACGCCCGCATTTGTCTATGACATTGCCCCCGCAGGAGCGGCCAAAAGATTTCTGCTTGCGCGTCTGGGGCAGGAGAAACCGGCGCATATCGGTGCCGATCTGTATCTGCTCGGCCAGAGCACTCCA
>NZ_JABULD010000291.1:0-915 GCF_014060985.1 Pseudomonas sp. MD195_PC81_125 | reverse complement strand
CGGTTGAAMCGACATTCAACTATCATAAAAGCAGTGCAGACTCTGGCGATCCCTCGCTGACGTCTGCATAATGCGCCACTTTTTTCAGGGCAGTGATCGGTCAGCCGACGGATCATCCGCCTGAACAGATAACCAAAATCGCCATCGCGAAGAGGTGTTAACCGTCCTACGCAGGTGCGTTGTTCGCACTTGACGGGCATGCTTGATCACGCGGCTGCGCCGCATACATAGAGAGTTTTTAACGGTGAAAAGCAAACTCAAGCTCCACGGGTTCAACAACCTGACAAAGACCTTGAGCTTCAACATCTATGACATCTGCTACGCGGAAACCCCGCAAGACCAGCAGGCTTACGTCGAGTACATCAATCAAGAGTACAACGCCGAACGCCTGACGCAGATCCTCACGGAAGTTGTCGAAATCATTGGTGCCAACATTCTGAACATCGCGAGTCAGAACTATGAGCCTCAGGGTGCCAGCGTCACGATTCTGATCTCGGAAGAGCCGGTGACCCCGACTGACAGCCAGATCGAAGAGTCCCCGGGTCCATTGCCCGAAATCATCCTTGCCCACCTCGACAAGAGCCACATCACGGTGCATACCTATCCGGAAATCCATCCGGACGCCGGTATTGCGACGTTCCGTGTGGACATCGACGTGTCGACCTGTGGTGTCATTTCACCGCTTAAAGCGCTCAACTTCCTCATTCACCAGTTCGATTCGGACATCGTGACTGTGGATTACCGTGTGCGCGGTTTCACCCGTGACGTTGAAGGCAACAAGCACTTCATCGACCACGAGATCAACTCGATCCAGAACTACCTTTCCGAAGACACCCGCGACGCGTACCAGATGACCGACGTGAACGTGTACCAGGAAAACCTGTTCCACACCAAAATGCTGCTGAAGAACTTCGA
>NZ_JABULD010000490.1:0-1004 GCF_014060985.1 Pseudomonas sp. MD195_PC81_125 | reverse complement strand
TCACCGGCAAATTTTGCAAACTGCTCAAGAGTGAACAGTGGGCGTTCCATGCCAGGCGAGGAAACTTCGAGGGTGTACTCAACGGAGATCGGATCTTCAACATCCAGGACACCGCTGATCTGACGGCTGACAATGGCGCAATCGTCCACCAGCACGCCACCCTCTTTATCGATATAAACACGCAACATCGAGTGACGACCCTGAGCCGAAAACTCGATACCCCAGCATTCATAGCCTAGGGCCACGACCACCGGGGCCAACAAGGCCTGCAACTCTTCTAGCTTGCTCGACACCTGAACCCCCTCGTGCATGTAAATGCATGCGCTGCAAAATAAAAAAAATGGGCGAAACGCCCATCCTTGAAACGCCGTCGAACAGCGGCGCAGAAAGTGTCCAGCTAACAAAAAGCCCCTGAAAAGGGGCTCCTTAAACTGGTTGCGGGGGCCGGATTTGAACCGACGACCTTCGGGTTATGAGCCCGACGAGCTACCAGACTGCTCCACCCCGCGACAAAGCTGGGGCGGAAGTATACGACCGATCCCTTATAGGGTCAATGTAACCTTCCACCTGCAAGAAAGCCCGCAACAGCGGGCTCTCCTGACTAATTGGTACCGAGAAGGGGACTCGAACCCCTACACCCTATGGGCACAACCACCTCAAGGTTGCGTGTCTACCAATTCCACCACCTCGGCAAAACTACGTTTGAAACCCTTCTTACTTCTGCTCTTGAGCTGGAGGTACGTCAGTCGCTGGAGTAGCCGACTTTTGCTCTTGAAGCACCGGGACATCATCAGAAGCCGGTTGTTGTTGCTTTGGTACTTCCAACACTGCTGGATCTGGCAAACCTGCTTGAGTCAGCTGATGAGCCTTCTCTTTAGCAAAGTAGCCTAACCCCAAGCTGGTTATGAAGAAACCGGCGGCAAGTATAGCAGTAAACTTACTAAGAAAGGTAGAGGAACCTTGGCTTCCGAACACAGTATTTGAAGCACCTGCTCCGAAAGACG
>NZ_JABULD010000893.1:0-983 GCF_014060985.1 Pseudomonas sp. MD195_PC81_125 | reverse complement strand
AAGTATTCGGCAATCTTCGAAATGTGTTTATCCGAAGGATCGACGATCTTCCCGCTGAGAATCCGCGAGAGCGTTGATTGAGGCACGCCGGTGCGACGGTGGAGCTCCGTGGGGGAGATCCCGTGCTGGTCGAGCAGTGCTCTTAAGACGGAGGATACGTTGCGTTTTTGCATAACGCGCATATTGCTTGAAGTTTTTTGTGAAGACAAATGCTAAATCGCATAGATAATGCATAAATAAATATTTGATGCAGAAACGCTTATGTAACCACTCACGCGTCATTCAGAACCAGCTTTCAGCTACCCCCTATCAACACTTGGCTCACCGCTTTGTGACCACTCCTCCTGCTGGCGGAAAAAAGCCCGTTCAATGGCGGGCTTTTGAAAATCGGATTTTATCGCTTACAAAAGAACGTGTCTCTCCAACCTTCCGAGTAGTCGACCATGGAAACTCTGGCCTCGGGGTTGCTCTGGAAATACTCTTCCCAATTAAACGTCTCTGTTTCATAACCAAAATGCTTGGCCATGAATTTTACAGCCTGGCGCGAAGGCCTTCCGACGATGGTGAAACCATTGCGAGTGAGGGAGTCAGTCCACGCCATCTGCTGATCATCTACCTGATCAAGCAGCATCTGAACGCCATACGGGTTGCCGTAAACCACACGTGGATCGTTATTGGATGGATCTGCCAACTCCTCGGACATTGGCGTAACTTCGGTGTCGATGACAACAAAGTTTGCGCCGGTGCGCTCAATCAGGTCGAACAGCTCGGCATGGCGAATAGTGTGGTAATAAAAGCCAAGACAGAAAACCACGTCAAAGGTCTTGCCTTTGATCTGGTCAAATACGTCACCTTGCAGGAACTCGTATCGAGAACTATCGATCCCGTACTCGGTGAACGTCTCAACAGCATTTGAAATCAATTCCTTGCGCGGCTCGATTCCGGTGACATGTGCAGCACCAGCCTGAAGGGGAAGCAAAGGA
>NZ_JABULD010000892.1:0-1431 GCF_014060985.1 Pseudomonas sp. MD195_PC81_125 | reverse complement strand
GACTTCGGAATGAACACACGCCTTAAAGGCCGTGGTTTGTATCCGTGGCGCTTCAACCCGTTTGCCGCTTTCCATTTGGCATCGGGTGTATCCCAGAGCACGCGGTCGACTCCCGCCGTGCGCTTGCCCTGGTTTTCAGTGACTCGCCGAACGGCCAAATATCTGGCCGAACTAGAGCGGGTCAGCATTCGTTGCAGGGAATTAACCCTGCGCCAATTGCCTTCCCGACAAGCCTTCGCAATCCGTAACTGCATCGCCCGGACATTCCGCTGAACACGCCACCAATCGATGTCATGCCATTGCTGCGGAGCGCCGGAAGGCGCAGACACGGCCGTAGGGCTGTGTACTTTCATGCTGCCTTCCTCTCAAATTGCCTGAGCTGAAGACGTACGCATTCCCTGACGGGAATGGACGTCCCGTCAGGGCTGGATAAATGGGAAACCTAAACTGCAGGTTTCTGAGATTATTGAGACAGGCTCAGTCAGAGTTCATGCGACGAAAGACCACGCAGAAGTCTGCCCGGTTTCCCGTGGGGTGATGTTCCAACCCCTATTCGATCCATTACAGATCGACTTTCGCTTTCTCTGCGATCCCATACCCGCACAGCCAACAGATCCCCTTGCGGTTCACCTGCCCGAAGGCAGCCATACGGGCTTACCACGTTCCCTGCCTGTCACACGATTGGGTTAGGGCCTGCCTTTTCGCCGGTGATTCTGATGACGACGTATCTCCAGCCTCTACAGAGATATCCGATCACTTTGCCTTTTGGCTCAAGCCTGACAGCTGTTTTGGCTTGTTTATAATTACGACGTTTATCAGCAGTTCACATATGTTGCCCATGCCAACCAGCCTGGCGCCTCAACCCGGTTCAGCTCCGAGCATCTCTACATCCCCTCACGGTGGCTGCAGACCTTTTCAGGGGCTACGTTGTTGGAAAAGCTTCACACCTCATCGTTGCCAATGACGCATGTCTTCCTAGGCTATCGTTGGTCGTACAACGAGTCCGCTGCCAACTTGCAAGCAAGCTGGATGGACAATGACAGACAGAGCTTTCGCTCGAGTCTTCAGAGGGATAAGCAGGAACTGACAGAGTCAGCATGCTCAGAAAAGTGTTTCCTCCTGTTTCGAAGCAGGAGAAAACCCTTGCGGGGATTCTATCCCGCAGGGGTGAGGTTCTGTGAGAACCGAAGATTGAAGATGCATTCTAGAAAGAAAAGATCCTTTCCCAGTCGATTGTGTCGAATGCTGATCGACTGTGGGCATGCCCCGCCGCAACGGTAAGTCCTTGAAGGCAGTGGACTTCTTTGATGGATTTTTATTCCGGAGATTGGGTACTCCAGCCTTGGCTGTAATCGAACAGCCCTTCAAGATGACCATCCACCTCGAAGTCTTGAAGACACGCTACGCGTGTCGCACAGAGGCGCTTATAGT
>NZ_JABULD010000891.1:0-983 GCF_014060985.1 Pseudomonas sp. MD195_PC81_125 | reverse complement strand
CCAATTGATGCTCGTGGATATCGTAAAGACGACTCTCCGCCCCCCTCGACATTGTTGCGCCCCCCAGAAGTGCACGCCGCTGAACGGATAGCCGTCGCAGTGAATCCCTTCCGGGGTGATTTCCAGCTGCTTGCCGGGTTTGATCTCGATGCGGATCTGATGAATCTGGCACTGCCAGATTTCATCGTGCAGTTCTTCCGGCAGCACGCTTTTGTACACTTCAAAATCGGTGTCGATCAGGCTGCGCATCACCGGCGAAGTAATCACTTCATCGGAGAAGTCCTGAAAGTGCCGCACAACACCGCCCACGTAGGCGTTGTTTTCCTTGGACTGCACGTAGGCGCGATGCTCGAGTTGCTTGAGCTCACGTGTTTTCGGGTTGTATTCAAAGTCGCTGTAACGACGGTAACGCATGCCGGCTTCGGCCTGACCGTAGTAACTGTCTGGCTCCATGTTTTCCCAACTTTTGGTCAGTCTGACGAAGTCGGCAAAATGACCGTAGAGATTGAAGTCACCACCCTGGACGTTGACATATTTGTCGCGCCGTAGCGATTCGCCCACTTCTCTGTTCAAAACGATCATTACCAAATTCTCCGCTACGTTGAGCGGCCTAATCTATTAGGTGGAGAATTTGCGTCCATGAGAAAGAATTTCAGGCATTTAAAGCCCTGTTTGAAATGGTACTTGAAGGCGCTTGAAAACCACTTTTACGTGACAAAAACACGGGTTTTTTCCGGTTTTCGCAGAAAAGACCTCGAAAAAAAACCCCGAGCCAGTCGGGGTTTTCTCATGTTTCTTACACCGGATCGTTCATCAGAAGATGTTGATCGGGTAATCCACGAATACACGCAACTCGTTGCCGCTGACGTTGTACTCGCTGGATTTCTGCGACACGCGCAGGATCGAGCTGCGCAATTTCACGCTCAAGTCTTTCGCCGGACCACTTTGTACGACGTATTTGACCTGGTTGAAAATCTCGCGCT
>NZ_JABULD010000373.1:0-1032 GCF_014060985.1 Pseudomonas sp. MD195_PC81_125 | reverse complement strand
TGGGTGAGCGTACTCGTGAGGGTAACGACTTCTACCACGAGATGAAGGACTCCAACGTTCTGGACAAAGTGGCCCTGGTTTACGGCCAGATGAACGAGCCGCCGGGAAACCGTCTGCGCGTAGCACTGACCGGCCTGACCATGGCCGAGAAGTTCCGTGACGAAGGTAACGACGTTCTGCTGTTCGTCGACAACATCTATCGTTACACCCTGGCCGGTACTGAAGTATCCGCACTGCTGGGCCGTATGCCTTCGGCAGTAGGTTACCAGCCGACTCTGGCTGAAGAGATGGGCGTGCTGCAAGAGCGCATCACTTCGACCAAGCAAGGTTCGATTACTTCGATCCAGGCGGTATACGTACCTGCGGACGACTTGACTGACCCGTCGCCAGCGACCACCTTCGCCCACTTGGACGCCACCGTCGTTCTGTCCCGTGACATCGCTTCCCTGGGTATCTACCCAGCGGTAGACCCACTGGACTCGACTTCGCGTCAGCTGGATCCGAACGTGATCGGCAACGACCACTACGAAACCGCTCGCGGTGTTCAGTACGTGCTGCAGCGCTACAAAGAGCTGAAGGACATCATTGCGATCCTGGGTATGGACGAGCTGTCGGAAGCCGACAAGCAGTTGGTAAACCGTGCTCGTAAGATCCAGCGCTTCTTGTCGCAGCCGTTCTTCGTGGCTGAAGTCTTCACCGGTGCTTCGGGTAAATACGTTTCCCTGAAAGACACCATTGCTGGCTTCAAAGGCATCCTCAACGGTGACTACGACCACCTGCCAGAACAAGCGTTCTACATGGTTGGCGGCATCGAAGAAGCGATCGAGAAAGCCAAGAAACTGTAATCCCGGCGCCCGGCAACGGGCGCTAATTTAGGTTGAGGCAATCAGATGGCTATGACAGTCCATTGCGATATCGTCAGCGCGGAAGGGGAAATCTTTTCCGGCCTGGTCGAGATGGTGATTGCGCACGGTGCACTGGGTGATCTTGGTATCGCTCTGGGTCACGCGCCGCTGATCACTAATCTGAAGC
>NZ_JABULD010000890.1:0-1255 GCF_014060985.1 Pseudomonas sp. MD195_PC81_125 | reverse complement strand
ATTAGGATTCGACGCCGGTGACGAAACTTTAGGTGCATGCCGACTTGGTAACAGAAGTCGTAAATCCACTGTTGCAACTTCTTATAGTTGCCAATGACGACCAATACGGTGCTGCTCTCGCTGCTTAATTGCAGCTGACATGCACTCCTGGTGCCTTCGGGCCCAGCAATCATCAGGGGATGTCTGTAAACCCGAAATGATTGTCATATAGAACAGAATCGCCGTGCAGTACGTTGTGGACGAAGCGGCTAAAACTTACACAACTCGCCCAAAGCACCCTGCCCGTCGGGTCGCTGAGGGTTAACTTAATAGACACGGCTACGCATGTAGTACCGACAGCGGAGCACTGGCGGACGGGGGTTCAAATCCCCCCGGCTCCACCAAACTTAACGAAAAAAGACGTCCATGGACGTCTTTTTTTGTGCCTGCGATTCGGTCGCTGATTTTGGAAATTTCAAATCAGCACCCGTTTTTTTTCGGCCAACGATGTTTTTTACGCAGGCATGTAAAAATAGCTCAACGGCACCAATCGTTTAGTCTCAGGATCGGTAGCCGGGTAATGGGCCATCAATGTGCGAGCCAGTTCATCTAACGTCCACATTGTCAGATGGACATGGGCCCTCTCTCCCTCATAAAGCGCCTCCTTGGTGAACCCTCCAGTGCTGACATACAGCCCGCGATCATCCTTGTGCCTACCGCCCAAGAAGCTACGAATCTCACTACTCCCCATCCGGGCATTTCGATGTTTAACCTCCACAACAATGCGTGGCGGCTCAAATCCAAAACCATCAGGGGAAGCAATGATGTCTTTCCCCCTATCAGCACCGGCCGGGGATACGAGCGTCTTGTAGCCCATAGCTCGCAAAATTCCAGCTACCAACTCCTGCATTTCAGCCCAATCCAGGCTGTTGATTTGGTCCTTGATCCGCTCAAAGGCGATCTCTTGAACACCTTTCAATGGATCTTCCAAGGCTTCGGGATCTTCGATCAGATCTTTCGGCGCAGCGGAGACGTTTTTACCAGTAGCAAGGGCCAGCAATTCCTTCTGAGCATCCTCTGCAACATTAAATACGGTTAGCGTAGATCCCAGACTATTTCTGCTCGCGCCAGTGAGCTTGTCGCGATCAACTTCCTGCGGGAACCACTCAACAGACCTAGTTAAAGACATCCCATCATCCGCCAGATCTGGGCGAAGCTGGCATTCACCAGTGAAGCGACCGACCAGATACGTTCGGTTTGCGGGAGAGTACGTAAC
>NZ_JABULD010000889.1:0-1328 GCF_014060985.1 Pseudomonas sp. MD195_PC81_125 | reverse complement strand
GGAAAGGATATCTCCATGAAAAAATTGCTCTTCATTCTCACACTCTTCAGCGCATTTTCTTGCTCCGCCGCGACAATCCTCAATCCGATGGATTTCGACGGTTCAGAAGCACAGAAACAACAGGTCATTGATTCCATCACCGCAACGGTGAGGAAGGACTACTGCGAAAAAATCGACATGTGCCAGGAAAGCACTCTTCGCATGATGGAAAAGAAGAATCTTGACTCCTTCAAAGAAGCGACTAAAGCCACTGATCGAAAAATAATGAACGCAGTGATTCATGACTATTGCGAGAAAATTGACATGTGTAATTACAGCACTATATGGATGATGTACAAGAAAAATTTTGAAGCCAAGAACAAAAGCCTTACATGGTAGTTAAAGTACGGAACTTAAAGGTGATAGACCTATAAAACATCACACAAATAAATCTGTCACCTTTTCTTTCTTTTCTTTTTTCTTTCAGGCAAAAAAATAATAAATTCGCCCGTTAATCCCCCCACCAAAGAACAAATTATATGTCAATTAAAAAATCACAAAACGGCGACTGCAAACACACTGAAGCAACAAAATCCAGCACACCACTAACACAACTTACATTTTTCGCAAAAAAATCTTGGCCTTGGATTTTGATATTTTTTTTACAGTATCAATTTCCGCCGCATATATTTCAAACTTTCACAACCATTCACTCTCATCAGACCCATCAGACTGGGGGGCACTAGGAGACTATTTCGGGGGGTTAGTAAATCCTCTGGCCTCAACAATCGCCTTATATTTTCTGATCAAAGCATATCTATCCCAAAAAGAAGAACTGTCCGAAACAAAAGATGCCCTAAAAGAATCGGCGGAACAAAATAAAATCTCCGCTGAAGCGCAGCGTGAGCTAGCCGAACTGCAAAAAAAAACAAAATATCGCTAAATGAAAAATCAATAAAAAGTCAATATTATTACTCAAAAATCGAGTCAAAACATAAAGAAATAAGTTTTCTATATGAGGAAATTGAGCGCTGCACAACGGCAAAAAACTCAGATAGATATACCTTTGATTCCAGTGGAAACAGACTCTATACAAACCCTGAAATAGACAATTACCGTAGTAAAATGTATTCAAAGGTTTCGAGGACACTAAAAGAAATTGCAGAGATTAACGCGCTATTAGCTCAAGACAACGAATGACATCCCACCCCCAAGAACCTTCTATGAGAGTTACGCATTAGTAATCATAAAAACGAGGAAAAAAAATGAAAGCAGGAAACGTTAACGGGCAAGATATAAAGCAAGAAGTCTGGTGCGACAAATGTGCAAGAACTGGGGGCTCGCAATGG
>NZ_JABULD010000888.1:0-1246 GCF_014060985.1 Pseudomonas sp. MD195_PC81_125 | reverse complement strand
GGTGTCGATAATGTTAAATATATTTATGATCCAGTTACTAACACGTTTGTAGGAGCGCCGAAATCAGTGAATAAGTTGCTGGAGAGACCTGACTTCAAGAAGGCAGTAGAGAAAGGCATGAAGAAATACCTTGGAGAAAACTGATGTTGAAATATAATGCAGCAATGGCTAATGCTCTATTGAGTTTGAGGCTGCCGGAGCATTCCTCTGTCGAGCTGTCCTCGATAATTGAAAAAGGTTTTTTCAAAAAAGATGGGTGTGAGTTGCTCGATTATTTCAAAGAGTCGAGTGTCGGTGTTGGATTGAATCACTTCGAGGATCAAACGGGGTATGAATGCTTTGTCAACTCGATTCATATTGACGATTATGTAGAATCGAACTGGCTTGGTAATGCGTTGCAATTTGCTAGCGAGTTGCTTGATCGTTGGTCAGCTAATTTACATCCTGAAGTACTTCAGGTCATTGTTTCGGGTGACGAATTTGGCGCCATGGTAAAAGCTCATGTCGTCAGGATGCATGAATTTTGGCTGCGCGACAATCTGGATGAATATGAAGATCCGGTGTTAATGGCTACTTCAGATAATAGGCAGCTTAATGAGCTTTTAAGTCAGCTAGGAATAAAATAGCCAGAGAGTTGCGGGAGCTGAATTGCGAGTAGTGTAAATTGGAGGGAGGGTAAATGGGAAGGGTAAATGGGGACAAAAGGGTAAATGGGGACAGACCACGTTTAGAAAACACCACGAAAATGTGGCTTATCTGTTAACTAATTGATTCAATAAGAAAATAATAGATCTGTTTGTTTTTTTACCGCGAAAGACTACCTTTTTTACCTGGAGCTTTTGGTTGAACAGGCGTCCAAAACTAATTGTGACATTCATGCGTGGTGCCTAATGACTAATCATGTTCATTTGTTAGTCAGTCCTCATCATGCCAACAGTGCAAGCCTGCTGATGAAAGGTGTTGGCCAGAGATACGTCCAATATATAAATCGTACGTATGGTCGCAGCGGAAGTTTATGGGAAGGCAGGTATCGTTCCTGCCTTGTTGAGAGTGAACGATATTTGTTGTGCTGTTATCGATACATTGAAATGAATCCTGTTAGAGCGAAAATGGTAATTCATCCGGCAGAATATCGCTGGTCAAGTTACCGTGTTAATGCACAATCAGAACGCTCGCACATTGTTACCCCTCATAAAAAGTATTTCGCTTGGAGGTGGGCGGGCACCCGGCGGATGCTTACCGCCGA
>NZ_JABULD010000887.1:0-1166 GCF_014060985.1 Pseudomonas sp. MD195_PC81_125 | reverse complement strand
CCTGAATCGCAAGATTCAGGGTTTTTTATGCCTAGAAGAAAAGCGAAACACCCACACCGCATAAGAGCAGCCCCTGTTTCTTGCAAGGATGAATCAAGCCAATGGACATGCAAACCTCAAGCAAGCTGACCAACGAATGCGAAGCCAAGACCAAGAAGCCGCAACCTCAATCTCTGGACACGGTTTTTGAGTTCATCGAAAAGCACAATTGGAAACTCTTCCGAATTGCATCACTTGGTTTTGGCTTTTTGATATTTCTTATCTACTTCTGCCAAAACCACTTCTATCCCGACTTCGATCTCTTCAGCTTTCTTTCATTGCTTGCAACTGCCGCGCTCATCGGTGGCCTGATGGTTCTGGTAATTGCCTTTGGCTTTTGCGCACCCGGTTGGACTTGGTCAGAGGCTTTCTTTAGCGACAAGCCGGTACGCGAAGAGCTGGCGTATCGAATCAATGGAAATATGCCCAAGGAGCGCCTCGATCATCGCCTGATCAACCGCTACTTTTTCGCTCCAGGCTTCATATGCATGAGCATCCTATGGATGGCTCTATATTTTTTTGAAGGGGATACCGCCTACACCATCGGCCTTGTAGCAGGACCGTTTCTTAGCGGTCTACTTTTCGGTTCGATTTTGCAGAGAAATTACGAACTCCCTCCCTTTAGCTGGGCCAAGTTCACTGTCACAGCATTTCTCGTATTTTTCATCGCAAACATAGTTGCATTGCTGTCCACACTGGAGGTTGCCAGAGGCGTCCCTGAGGCCGTCAAAGCCGTCGGAGAGTATCCGTTCATGGCAGCCTGCTTCTTTGCCTCACTGGTGGTGTTTACCATCGTCACGGCAATAATCAGAGGCAATCCGCGCTTTGTGCTGATCGTCAGCCCGTTGTTTGCTGTCGTGCTGATGCTGTGGACCAATACCTGGATAGATCTTCCGGGCAAAATCGTCAAACTGCTTGGGCTGGGCAACTATCAAGCCGAACAAGTAATTCTCAGCAGCGATCTCTGCGAAAAATACAAAGCCATTGAGGGTTATGGCATCAAGAGCAATTGCGCATTGAATGACGTGCACGTGATCTGGTCGATGGGCAGTACCACTGTGATGACGTGGCAGTTTGCGAGTCAGGAATTAAAGGTAAAAATCCCCAGCAGCTCAATCCTTTCTACC
>NZ_JABULD010000378.1:0-1131 GCF_014060985.1 Pseudomonas sp. MD195_PC81_125 | reverse complement strand
TACGTGAGCTCCAGAGATCTATTTATAAGGAAACGCTGGTTGGAAATTGACCTGAAGGCTTGCTTTCTCTAGAATCCCCGGTCTCTTAAAACGGGGGCCATTCCGGCCCGTTGTGGACGAACCAGGTAACACGACATGAAACGTACTTTCCAACCAAGCACTATCAAACGCGCTCGTACCCACGGTTTCCGTGCTCGCATGGCTACCAAGAACGGTCGTGCCGTCCTGTCGCGTCGCCGCGCCAAAGGTCGTGCGCGTCTGGCAGTTTGATAATCCGGCACTGGAGGTGAGTCAGGACTTCAGTCGGGAAAAGCGTCTGCTTACCCCCCGGCATTTCAAGGCAGTCTTTGACTCCCCTACCGGCAAGGTTCCGGGGAAAAATCTCCTGCTCCTTGCGCGCAACAACGATCTTGATCACCCCCGTCTCGGGCTCGTTATCGGGAAAAAGAGCGTAAAGCTCTCCGTTGAGCGCAATCGCCTCAAACGTCTGATGCGCGAATCGTTCCGTCTGCACCAGGATTCTCTGGTCGGCTGGGACATCGTTATCGTCGCGCGCAAAGGTTTGGGCGACGTAGAAAACCCCGAATTGATTCAGCATTTCGGCAAACTCTGGAAGCGCCTGGCCCGTAACAAGCCAGTTCCAGCAGTCAAAACCGAAACTGTAGGGGTAGACAGTCCAGATGCGTAAACTGGCCCTCGTTCCGATCCAGTTTTATCGCTACGCCATTAGTCCTTTGATGGCCAATCACTGTCGTTTCTACCCCAGTTGTTCTTGCTACGCGTATGAAGCCATCGAAAATCATGGCCTTCTGCGCGGTGGCTGGCTGACCTTTCGTCGTTTAGGTCGCTGTCATCCGTGGAATCCCGGTGGTTATGACCCGGTTCCACCTATCCCTACCTCCCGTTCTTCTTCGATGGCCGAGTAATCATGGATATCAAACGCACGATCCTGATCGTCGCCCTGGCAATCGTGTCCTACGTCATGGTTCTTAAATGGAACCAGGATTATGGCCAGGCTGCCCTGCCGACTCAGAATGTTGCTTCCAGCACGACTGCATCCGGTTTGCCGGACACCGTTCCTGGCAATAACGCTTCCGCCAGTGACGATATTCCGCGTGCCGCCAGCGATAC
>NZ_JABULD010000345.1:0-1059 GCF_014060985.1 Pseudomonas sp. MD195_PC81_125 | reverse complement strand
GTATGCATTGATTGCTACAGGAGTAATTGGCTCAATTCCGAGTAATGTTGCATCCACCCCGGCAGCTAATGCTTCCGGGTCCATGGATACGGTTTGGTGTGCAAGCTTGCGGGCTTCGGATTTGAGTGTCTGATTACGGAGCTCGGTCCCTTTTCCTTTTCTTCGCATTGTCTGAGTTCTGTTTGGATCAGGCCGCAGAAGGTAGCGAAGGTGGGGATACTCACGTAATCAGGCGTGGGGGACAGTTCTTGTAGGACGGTACTTACGTAAGTGAAGGACGTTGGTTTGGGCGGATTCAGGGTGATACGGCTTGGGAGCTAAAAGTTCGCTGCGACTACTCCTAAAAAAAGAAAAACGGCGTCCTGTCGGACGCCTTTTTCTTTTTTGATTCAGGATTTTCTGCCCGACAGCAGGCCGCTTGGCTCAAGCTCAGGCCCGCACGTAACGGCGACTTCAATAAACCTCCGTTGATTGGCTGACATATTTCCAGCCAGTCGGAGTGCTTCGAGGCGTAGTTCAACAATCAGAAGTAGCTTTGTCTTCCTCTTTTTATCTTTCACAGAGACCTCCATCCTGACGGGTACATTTTCGTTTGCCAATGTAATGAGGGGGGTAAGGACGGCATAACCAGGCGGGGACGCTGATTTTTGTAGGGGCATGCCCTAATAGTTGTAGGACGTCAGCGAAAGGGACTCAACGGTCTTGTAATGCAAAGTCGGGTGCTCCAGTTTGGCCGCTCAATGCAGCCTCTGGAGGCGACAAATGAACCGCAATGGTATGCGCCCGATTCATCCCGGCGAAGTTCTGAATAAGGAATTCATGGAGCCGTTGGGCATGACTGTCATGGACTTGGCCATGCCCACGAACTGGCCTGAAACCGAGATCGAGAAGCTTGTGAAATGCCAGCTCAGGATCTGCGCCGATCTGGCAATCAGACTGGCAATCCACCTCAACACCACGCCTGAGTTCTGGATGAATCTTCAGTCGACTTACGATTTACGCAGGGCTCAGCTCCGGCATGCGGGCCTATAGCGATTGCAGCATCCGCGAAGCCTCTTC
>NZ_JABULD010000886.1:0-1474 GCF_014060985.1 Pseudomonas sp. MD195_PC81_125 | reverse complement strand
GACGAATTGTATGAAAATCAGGATCGATTGGGTCTGCCGCTGTATCGCGCCATTGTTCTCAAACACGGCCTTTCCAGGGAGGAATTCGATCTTGCAATGCAAGAGGATACTTACATTCCCAAAATACAAGCCGATTTCAATGGCGGTGTACGCAGCGGCGTGAATGGCACCCCAGCGTTTTACATTGACGGGATTCGCTATGACGGAGTTCCAGAGTTCATCGGGATGAGTCAGATGATTGAGCTTTTGTTAGTGCGTGGACGAAATCGCTAGAGAGCCAAATCGGCTTGGCATCACCCACATCGGAGCCGAGGAAAAACCAACGTTAGCTTCCTTTTACATTAAAGAGGTGGACACGGAGCCGGCAACTAATGAAATCTTTGAAGTATTATGAAAAAAATCGACACGCAACATGGTTGGAGTTGTTTTTTGACCTGACTTTCGTTGTTACGATAGGCCAGGTTACGCACACTCTCGGACATGTTCATGAAGGCCACTTTGAACATAAGCAACTATGGACATTCTTACTGCTTTTTGTACCGTTGTGGTGGATCTGGTCCAGTCACACGATTTACTCCAACAGGTTTGATACAGACAGTAATCTTCACCGTTTGGCAACATTATTCATAATGCTCCTGCTCATTGTGCTATCGGCACGGATCGGGGAAGGCCTGGAAGTGAACTACCCGCTTATTATTGCCTGCTATTTTGGTATACGTGCGATCATCAGTGTCATGTATATTTCGTCCATTAGTAAACTCGATTCTCGCGGAGAACTTTCCTCAAAGCTCGGCTTCGCCCTATTAGTTAGCGCAGTTATTAGTCTTTCATCCGTTACTTTTTGACCCGCCCTTGCGTTACCTTGTTGCTTATATTGGGATTGTTCTTGATATTCTGTTTCCTGTACTTTTCTGGACTAAATTAAAACCGTTGCCAGCACACACGGAACACTTGGTTGAGCGCATAGGCCTACTCACCCTAATCTTATTGGGGGAGTCAATTATTAGCCTTTCCGGAGGCTTATCTAACATTCAATGGGGTTATTATAGTGTGATGGCGGCCATCACCGGATTTATCATGATTTGCAGTATCTGGTGGATCTATTTTGATAGTTTTTACTTATTGAACAAACATCAAAGCAGCATGAGTGGGCACGCCTTGATCTACTCGCACCTTTTTCTTTTTATGGGGCTGGCACTCCTGGCAAATTTGATCAGGCATGCGATCCTGAATGACATTGCGATGCGCGATTTCCAGATTATGTCGATAACCGGCATGGTCTTGTTTTTCCTGGGGAAGCAATATGGCTATTTCATAGCTGTGAGTCGAATAAGGAAATACATACTGCAAAACACCTTGATCGTGTTTTCTTTAGGTGGGTTAGTTATATTTCTACCGCGTGTCGAGTACATATTGGTCGGCTTGACAGTCACCATGATCTGTTATGTTCTCCTGAATTTCAGATATCGTTGAG
>NZ_JABULD010000885.1:0-1369 GCF_014060985.1 Pseudomonas sp. MD195_PC81_125 | reverse complement strand
ACTGTCAATCCACGGCTGTGTAGCTGCTGATGACAAACTGGATGCAATAGTACTCGGTTATCCAAGGTGTCTCCACCGCCTTGCGAGCGGTGGATTACGTGATGGTCGTGCCACCCGCTTTCCTTGGTAATCGGTTGCTTGCACAGCGGACATAGACCTTTTTGGCTTTGAAAGAGACTTACGATCTGTTTCCGATACTTCAGCTTTTTAAGCATACGCACCATTCGTAATTTCTCTCCCATTTCCTCCATGGAGGGATCGAAGGGATTGTATTCCCCGCTCACCTTTCTATGCCGCTCGATCGCAGTGCTCGCTATTGAGTACAGGGGAGCTATTGCTTTCGTCCCGTCCGTCCTCATCGCCATGGTGGCGAACACCCAACTTCTGCCTTCATGGGGTTGGAAATAATCTCTCCTGACCCATTCCAACGATTTATTAGGATGTCGCCTTTTCGCCCAACGCCAGAGAGCATGGAAAACAGAGTTATCCATTCTGCTAAACGCCTTCTTGGCAACTACTGGCTGGTGGTACATCGCCCAGCCACGCAGTATCGGATTCAGCCGTTGGATCAGATCCTCTTGCTTTGCCGTTTTGTTGGTACTGATGACGTCCTTCACCTTGCGATAGAACGCTTTCACGTTTTTCTTGCTTGGCTTGATCAGGAGCTTTCCCTCGTACTTGCGGAAATTCCATCCCAGAAAGTCAAAACCTTTGTCTATGTGAACCACACGGGTTTTCTCGAGTGACAGCTGTAATCCTCGCAAAGCGAGGAATTTCTCCACCCAAGGTCTGATTTCGCTCTCCAGCATCTCTTTCGAGTTTCCGGTAATCACAAAGTCATCCGCATAGCGCACCACATTGATTTTCAGCTTCTTGGCCTTTGTCACGCCCAGATGTTGCTTGAGCTGTGACTCCAATCCATCCAGCACCATATTTGCCAAGGTTGGCGAGATGATCCCGCCTTGTGGCGTACCGGCATCCGTTGCCTGAAGCTGACCTTTATGAATCACTCCAGCCTTTAGCCATTTCCGGAGGATCGTTTTGTCCGTAGGGACATTGACGATCAGCCAGTCATGGTTGATGTGGTCAAAGCAACCTTTGATGTCCGCCTCCAGTACCCATTCGGCCGAAACCTTCTTGGATAAGCAGATGAACAGCTGTCCCATTGCGTCTGCGGTAGAGCGCTCGATCCTGAAGCCGTAGCTGTTCGGATCTCCGGTGGTTTCTGCAATGGGCGCCAGAGCTAGAAGGTATAGAGCCTGCATGGCCCTGTCAGTCATGGTCGGAATGCCCAGTGGGCGCTCCTTTCCGTTTGACTTCGGAATGAACACACGCCTTAAAGGCCGTGGTTTGTATCCGTGGCGCTTCA
>NZ_JABULD010000884.1:0-1129 GCF_014060985.1 Pseudomonas sp. MD195_PC81_125 | reverse complement strand
TAGCGTTCTCGATTGCTCTGTAAGCGATTGGGGTCAGCTCGTCACTGATCAAGCAGGGTAGGGTTGTTATGGGCTCCAGAAACAACACGTATTGTTCTAGTGCCTGAATGCGTTCAATGGGATCGACCTGTCCCTCTACGACGAGACAATAAATATCCCACGGACAATCCGTGGGAGGTTCAGCAACATGTGACCATGCCTCGTCTTCCGTAGAGCGCATCCAGTCAGCTAACGCGCTTAGCGCTTTTACTGCGCAGGCCATTATGTAGGCTGCATATGCATCGCGCTCCGAAGCTGAAGGGCAACTGCTGTACTGGCGAACCCAATGTGCAAGACGGTTTCTTTTGTCGGTTGAGGCGTACTGAAAAATGGCCTCTTCATGCATCGTCGTCTGTATACACATGCTGCTCATATCGCTGCTGATGTCGCCGTTCTGGATGCGTACGCAGCATTGATTGATTAGCTCGCATAGATCAGTGATCTGCTCATTGCAGAGCTCATAGAGCGGTTGGCCAGAGAGATATTGAAGCAGGCCGGCGGTTAGCGCCGTGTGCAAAATTGGGTGAGTTTCAATCATACCCATGGTTCTCTACGTGTAACGCTCTATCCCATGCCCTGCGAGTTGGATGCGTCTTCAGCGATATTTGCGCTCTGGCCCAGCTTGGAGAAATTTGGCCCGCAGCATGCGAGGGGCTTATTCTGGTGTTACACGAACGGCGTGCGTTACATCGTATGTACGGAAGGTCGTGCAAGAGTGTAACGGGATTGAAAGTCAATGAATCCGGGCGTTTGGCCGGCATCGTTACACGAGTTACACCTGTAACACGGATTTTGAAGGTGGTATGGATAAGTGCATTCATACCGCTTTTCCAAATTGTCCCTTGTTTACCTTTTCGCTTGCTAACGCATCAAGGTGATCTGCATACCACTGCATCATCTTCACTCGATGCTCA
The DNA here is from genome assembly GCF_014060985.1 of Pseudomonas sp. MD195_PC81_125. Lineage (NCBI taxonomy): Bacteria > Pseudomonadati > Pseudomonadota > Gammaproteobacteria > Pseudomonadales > Pseudomonadaceae > Pseudomonas > Pseudomonas sp. MD195_PC81_125. The sequence continues at coordinate 176 of NZ_JABULD010000884.1, read as the reverse complement.
AGGTATTGAGCCTTGTTGTAGACCCCCGATATTCCCTCTTCTTTGTGAGCAAGCTGCGCTTCGACGTGCTCTTTCGGCCAGCCGTGTTCCCTGAGCAGAGTGCTGGCGGTGTGACGAGTACCATGACCAACCAATCGACCCTTGTAACCAATAGTCGCGAAGACCTTGTTGATGGT
>NZ_JABULD010000150.1:0-1478 GCF_014060985.1 Pseudomonas sp. MD195_PC81_125 | reverse complement strand
ACTTTCACTCTTCGGGGCTGTAGCGAATCTCATCTACTGTTTTTATGTGGTCGCCAGCGGCTTTCTGAAAACGGATATTGCACCGGGCTGGATCAGTCTTTCCTTACAACAGTCCGGGATGTTCTTCCTGATTTCGCTGGTGCTGTTGGTATTGGGTGAGTACATCCTGCACATGACCAGTCTTTCCAATGAAGGACCGCTCTACCATATTGCCCAGGAATTCACGAGTGCACGGATCACCCGTCGAGAAAAACTGAACATCGAGGAAGTAGCGTCGCCTGAAACACCGCTGCCTACTTCTGGCCGAGTTGTGTGATGCCGACGACCAACATGCAGGACGCGGTGATTATCGGGGGAGGGTTTTACGGCGCGGCGATCGCGGTCTACCTGGCGAAGCAACGCGGCATGAAGCGAGTCACTCTTATGGAGCGTGAATCGTCATTGTTGAGCCGTGCCTCCTATAACAACCAGGCACGTGTCCACAACGGCTATCACTATCCGCGCAGCTTCACCACTGCGTATCGCAGTCGTATCAACCTGCCGAAATTCGTTCAAGACTGGCCCGAGGCGGTGAAGCAGGATTTCACCAAACTGTACGCCATTGCCCGACGTAACTCGAAAGTCACGGCGAATCAGTTCGAACGCTTTTATCGAGAAATCGGCGCAAAAATTGAACTTGCCAGCCCAGCGCTTCGAGCATTGTTTGAACCTCGCCTGATCGAAGAGGTTTATCTGGTTGAAGAGTATGCGTTCGATTCAACTCAACTGGCCAAGTGGGCGTTGCGTGAACTGCTGGAAAGCGGGGTCAATATTCGCCTGAACACCCAGGCGGTGGCCATCAGCAACAGCCCGAATCGGTCGCTGAATGTAACACTCGGTGGCGACGGCAAAGAACCGGAACAACTCAGTGCTCGATACGTGTTCAACTGCACCTATAGTGGCCTGAATCAGTTTGGCGGCGACTTCCCCGGCACGCGAACTGCGCTCAAGCAAGAAATCACTGAAATGGCGCTGATGCAGATGCCACCGGCACTCCGCGATCTGGGTATCACCGTGATGGATGGCCCCTTCTTCTCAGTCATGCCCTTCCCAGCGCGCGGCTTGCATACCGTATCGCATGTTCGCTACACCCCGCATATGCACTGGTCCGACGAACCCGGCTCCAACCCTTATCAAAAGCTGGACAACTATAAAAGGGACACTCGCGTAGATCGAATGATCCGCGACATTGGTCGCTACCTGCCTTCAGTCATGGACTCCAAATACGTCGATTCGCTTTTCGAAGTCAAAACAATCCTCACCAAAAACGAGGGAGACGATGGTCGACCCATCCTGTTCGAGAAGCACGAAACGCTTCCAGGTTGTTACTCCATCCTGGGCGGAAAGATCGACAATATTTATGACGTGCTGGAAAAGCTCGATACTGAAAACCTGTCCTGCACTCCCTCCTCTTCTTCTGAGCAACTACCATGAATTCG
>NZ_JABULD010000883.1:0-1783 GCF_014060985.1 Pseudomonas sp. MD195_PC81_125 | reverse complement strand
AAGGAAAATCTCATCCCAGATTGAAGGTTCTCCTCCGACTAGCTGAAGCTCTCGACGTTCCTGTCGAGCAGTTAAAGGAAAATGAAGAGGCAGATGATGTCGAACTCATGTTTGAGGTTACGTTTGAAAAACTCGGACCTGTCAGATGCTCTCTGCATTTCACTAGAGGTCAGCATAAAAAACTTGCAGAGGAATACTCATCCCTCGGTCAAAACGAGAAAAACAAACTATTAAGCGACTACATGTTGGAAGCTATGGTCGGGGCAGCACAGATAGAAGGAAGTCCTCTACAACTGAATCATTCAGAGGATGAGATCACCAAGGTGTCAGCCCAGTTCTTCGCACCCAAGGAATACATTGATGAAATTCGAGGAACTCCAGTTCACGACCTGTTCGGAGGTAACTCGAAAACCAAAAATGAGTAAGTTGCTCAGATCCTGAGTGAAGGCTTCGTGCTACCTAAATCTCAACCATCACGGCCTGTCTGCCTGTGTCCCGCATAATCCCCTGATAGGCGATACGGCCTTATGGCTGATGGGCAGGTTAAGTGATTCGAGTGAAACCAAACAGTACGGTTTGCTCGTAGAATGTACGGTGTGCGCGCAAACCGTACTCCAGCTACTTTTTTAACTGCTCATGCTTACCGATCCATTCGTAAAGAGTGCGTTCTTTTACTCCATGAAGCCGTGCGACGATCCTAACAAAATCTGCGCGACTCTCGTATTCGCCCCTTGATCTTTCCCACTCTTCAACAAGCTTAGCCTTCAGTAAATTCATAGATTCGTGCCGGCTCTTACTCGCCTTCTTCGCTCTGGCTCCCAAGGCAAGGCTGACCGAGTTTATGCATTCACGATATAAATTCGCCGAAGCTAAATTTGTTTGAACAATATCAATTGCCTCATCCAACCCCCGACCATCTATGTGCCTAGCAATCACACAGCTATCCACATACATTACAGCTATTGAGGCAAGCAGCCCCTCAAAATCCGGAAACTTATCTGCGGATATTTCCCCGCTAACGACCGAGCCCTTTGCCGCACGCATGAATACTTCTATGAGCCAGCCAAATGGCACGTCTTGTATTTCTGAAGCGAGGTCTTTTATAGGTGGTTCATCCGCGCTTGAATGTAGAACCAGAACACCTTCATCAATCCAACTCTGCGCTACTGGGGCAAACTCTTCTTCAATAGCAATAATTTCTTGATAGGTATTCTTAAAATCTTGAAGTGTTGGATTTCGCCCCATTTTTTTTGCAACAATAACGTATGCTTCGCGGCCAAGCCGCCAAACAGACGGAAGCAACTGCATCCCGCCCCACTCCTCGCCATACCAGGACTTATCGCTAGGCACACCATCCAGTCCTACGAATAACTTCTCCTTAAACCCTAGCTCGCCTTCTGCGAAGGTTAGGTAAGGATCCACAGCCAGAAACCCGTTAAAGCTCATGACGCACCCTTTTATATGTCGTGGAAGCATCCAATACATTGTTGCTCTGCGAGAGCAGTCTCATTCAAACCCCGTAAACAGGAGAGATTTCAAGGAGACGCAATATCCCACCTGGGCAGCAATAGCATCCAGTCTATCGTCAGTTAGCACAATGTAATAGGCAGCAGCGCACATCGTCGAGATAAGACTCGAGGGCTAGAGACGGTGCTGGTTCTCAGCTCTAACAATCAGAGGGGAGTTCGTAACAGGATGCATCGTTGAGGATGCAGTGCGGCGACTCATCGGGACGGCCCTATACGACTCACGAGCTATGCGCTGACACCTAAACGTTGTTCAC
>NZ_JABULD010000420.1:0-1320 GCF_014060985.1 Pseudomonas sp. MD195_PC81_125 | reverse complement strand
ATTCGTAGCCATCGCATACTCAATTCCCTTTAAGCGCGCATCGGACGTTTGGAAACGTCCTACAGTTTCTGGCGCGCACCATACAGAGGATTCTCAAGAAACGCCTGTGAATCCCGTGGGAAATTTCTGCGCTAAGGGTTTTACCTCGAAAAAGCTGCAAAACCTTGTAGGGCAATTGCCCGAGTCTCGGAAAAACCCCTACGAACTCCGTCCATCACGGCGGTCTTGTGACCCCTTGCCACGCACTTCTATAGTGGCCGGCGCGGCTGCAACCACTGGAGCGACTTCGTACAGGACACGTCTGAACATGAACATGCATAACCCGCTGGCCAATCGTTATCGCCCGCTCAAAAGCACCGACGGCGATCATCCGGTGCTGACCATAGATACTCAAGCCAGCCACGGCGAACTGCTCGACGCTGCGCATCAACGCCTGAGTGCCGCCAGCGATTTGCTGGAAACTCTTTACTGTTTGTGTTTCAAACAGGCCGATGTCAAAGACATCCCGAACATCGTCAACGCCTTGTATTTATTGACCCAAGATGGCTGCGAACTTCTGGAAGTAGCAAAACTTCAACTTGCAAACTCCTTATAAAATCACGTGCACAAACAACGCAACAACTAACCACTTCATATCCGCAATATAAAAAATAGCCTGCTTGCTCTTAATTCATTCAAGAGCAACATTATGAGCACATTGACTATTTTCTTTTGCGGCACGGGTTCCACCAAGTTCGACACCAGCAACAGCAACTATTGGAACGGTGAGTTGGTGTCCACTCTCGCTTCGCACCACACTGGCCGCGAGTTCGCCGAATGGATTGTCGTCGACGGCCCCGGCTCCAGTAATCTGCAGGCCGATGAGCTGTTCACCAAATCTGCCGACTACGGTCTCAGCGGCACGTTGTTCGGCAAGGGCTGGGAGGAAAACGTGCAGCACGCAATGAACATCATCAAAGGCAAGTGCGACTGGCAACGCCAGCAACTGACCGAAGCGGAATACAACCGTCTCAAAGCGGCCGGTATTCCCATTGAAGATGTAAAAATCGAAGGCTCCTGGTTCTGGCGTAAATACAACTACGGAGAACGCAGCGTGACCCAGCAGAAGTTGCAGGAGCAAATCATTAAAACCTTCCGCAAGGACGGCATTATTCCCACTCAGGTCAACCTGGTCGGCTGGAGTCGAGGCGGTATAAGTTGCCATATGCTGGCCAACGCCATGTTCAATGAAAGTACTTTGAAAAGCATTCCGGTGAAGATCCTCGCCATTGATCCGGTGCCCGGCATCGGCAACTTCCAGGAACATCGGGTCAAACTCAA
>NZ_JABULD010000882.1:0-1087 GCF_014060985.1 Pseudomonas sp. MD195_PC81_125 | reverse complement strand
GGAAAAACGATGAGCGGTATGAGCCACAGCATGGGTGGAATGAAGATGGTCGGAATGGAGCACAACGACCCGAACAGCGTCCTGATTGAGCCTGGCGCAACCCAAGAGCTGATCTGGACCTTCAACAACAGCACAGGCCTTCAGTTTGCCTGCAATGTGCCCGGACATTACCAATCGGGAATGGTCGGTCAGTTTGACCTGAAATAAGCCTAAGCCGGCTTCTCCCACCGCTTCGACACAGGAGTTGGCTACGCTCTGTTGCAGAGTACACAGTGAGGCTTAGATCATGAGTAACCATCAGCGCCTGGATGGAAACACCACCGCACCATATTGGAGGCGCAAAACAGGCGTTGTCCTAATCATGCTCATTGCGATTGGTGCCTTCTACGTGTTGCGGGAGCATTTCAGCCACGTTTATCCATTTTGGCCTTATCTGATTCTGTTGATCTGTCCATTAATGCATTTTTTTGGACATAGCCATGGCGGACATAGCCATGGCGATCAGGCAGCAACCCACAAGGACAAAGAAGGGAAATAGACATGCCTAACATATCGAGCCACCACGACCACAGTCACGCCCATGCTGCTCCGCTAAATGACGATGATCTACGTGACCCGGTGTGCGGAATGGCAGTCACTTCATCAAGTAAATTTGGTGAGTCTTATCAGGGACAGAAGTATCAATTCTGTAGCCTGAAATGCCAGGAGAAGTTTCGAGCTGATCCTGAACGCTTCAGCAGTAATGTTTCGAGCGCCGAGTCCCGCGTCACCACTCCAGAGCCTGCGGTACAAACAGGCACTGAGTTTACCTGTCCGATGCACCCGGAAATACGCCAGCCCGGACCCGGCAACTGCCCTAAATGTGGCATGACATTAGAGCCGGTCATACCCGCGCTCGATGAAGAAGAAAATCCTGAACTCCGGGATTTCGCCCGCCGCTTTTGGTGGTCGCTGCCATTAACCGTGATAGTGACCTTGCTCGCCATGGCGGGACACACGTTACAACTTTTCCATGGCCCGATCCAAAACTGGATCGAGCTGGCTCTGGCGACACCGGTGACCTTGTGGGCAGGTTGGCCTTTTTTTG
>NZ_JABULD010000881.1:0-1107 GCF_014060985.1 Pseudomonas sp. MD195_PC81_125 | reverse complement strand
TTATTCATAGGCACTGACTATGCTCTCGCGCGTACATCGCTCTAGTTGGTTATTATCACAAACGGGACCAAATCGCTCGAATTCGCGTGGGTAGCGCTTGTAGTAGGATGGGCCGTGACTACCTTTCATGTGGAGAACCACGACTGAATCACCCTGTTGTTGATCCAAGTAAGCTTGCAGGTCTTGCAATAAGACTTCGTCGTAACACTCGCCTGCTCTGCATAATCCTGATGTTTTCTGATTGTTCAATTTCTCATTTTTTACTCGGTCACAAATACCTTTACAACCCGAATTGTTATCTCTCCAAAGTACCGATACTCCGGCCCGCTGCAACACGTCTAATAAGCCTTCTCTCCGTAACGCCATACCGTCTTTATAGCCTTGTTTACCCGCATCCAAGAACATGCAAGGTAAGGAGATTGCCGTAGCTGTTCCACATGAACTGACATTGGTAAAACTTAAGACACCACGCCGAGTCAATTCCGGATTGGTATCGCGTGTGTAGCCATTAAGCGAGAAGTTCGCGGACCTAGCGGTTTCACCCACAATTAACAACGTCAGGCGTGATTTTTTTACACTCGCAGTAGTTTCTCCTTGGCGGGCATCAGCACCAATGATTTTTAGTTCTGTGGGCTGTGCTAGCTGGCGACGCATATACCCATGGATTGCCGAAACCACATTCGAAGGAACTAACATCAATGTGAGTTCGCGATGGTTACGTACGAGCGATGCATAAGATTGGTAAAGCGTAAATACGATGATTGCCAAACAGGTAAGTGCTGCCGCCAGCCCCATCAATCGATGAGCAAGCGCGCGGGTGCGCGATCGTTGTATCAAACGGACTCGGGTGATAAGCAGCACCGGTAGAACACCAAAACCCAGCATCCATCGCAGTAACTCCCAGTTCAGCAGGTCCGTGGTCTCAGAGATGTCTGTTTGAATAACATTCGTTAGCATGCTGTAGTCAATTACAATGCCGTAGCTATTCATAAAGTAACTCGCTGCTGCCGCAACCAACAGAACAATGGCTAGCACAGGCTTTATGAAGCGTCCCCAAGCCATCGCGCTGAGTAACACGTACAGCCACATCAACACGAACCAAGGCAG
>NZ_JABULD010000880.1:0-1448 GCF_014060985.1 Pseudomonas sp. MD195_PC81_125 | reverse complement strand
CTTGAGAAAGCCCGAGCGGCAAACCCGATGCGACCGAGGACATCACTATCGGCGACAACCCACGCTCAGTGGTTCAGCAGCAGCTGGATTATGTGTATGAGATGTTGGCGCTAGGTAATACATCGCTGTTTCTGGACGTTTATCCGTTGCACCGGTTTTTTATGGTGCGGGGGTACAAGGAAATGGAGAAGTGTCTGAAGAGCCGGCGCGAGATCGCGAAAGATGTGATTTGGCCGATTGCGAAGAAGGTAGAGTTTGGCGCTGATAATCCTGAGATTTACGCGACCTTCAAAGCCATTGATCAAGGAAACATCTCAGGTAGCGTTGAGCAAATGGCGCTCCATGAACAAGTCAACATTCTTCAGCCCGCGATGTACGACGAAACCCACTTTGCCCTGTTGATGCGAGGGACACATGGGGGGGACGTAATTTCGGTTGTGACTGGATTGTTGCCGGGCGCTGCCGAAGAGATCCAACTCACTCTCGCTAGTCAATGTAAAGCGCCTGACAATCGAAAAGTCGCTTTTGGCAGCAATCCCCTGGCTAACCTTGCCGATAAGGATCAGCGAATGGAGTTTGTTCTGCGCGCTGCTACTCAATTTAACGAACTGCTTAAACAGCCGTCCTCTCGGGCAAAACTTGAGCAATCCATCCGCGAGATTGCAGCCGGCGGGGGAGTAAAGTGATGCGTAAGCGCAGTTTTTACATCACTGCTGTCGTCGTATTAGGAGCTATCGCGTTAACACTCTATTTGGGAAGAGGTCCGCATCAAATTTCCTTCCACATTGGAAAAACATATGACGAGGTCGTGCGCGACTCATCATTTCCTGTAACAGATAAAACTGCCATCTATCCTAGTGATCCCCCTCACCCGAGTTCGACTTGGATCAGTAGCCCAGTAATTATCACTTTCGATGACGAACAACACGGGTTCACGCTGCCCGTCACAAAATTCGGTGCAATTGGCTGGTCTGACTTCAAAGCAATCACCCTTTCTACGTCACCAATGCTGGAGACGTTGCCGTTCGAGCAAGCAGTGAATCTGCTGGGTGAGCTGCAGCAGATGTTCAAAAAGGCAGGTTGGTCGCCAGAAGCTGTTGAAGGGAATGATTGGCTCAAGACTGAAACCGAAGAAGATAAGACGCGTCTCCAGGCCAAGCTTTTTGATCAATTAGATGGTGTCATTCTGTTGATCCCCCATAAGTACAGCCTGTTTCTCCACATCAAATGCTATGCACGTTGCGACGAGCGAAATCCCGAAACGGCCAAATATTTGATTGATGTAGGTTTTGGTGAAGACCATTTCAGCGATTGACCCGGCAAAGCCGCAAACCCTGTGTGAGCTGGCAAGCCTGCTCCACAGGGGAATCGGGGATTTTCAAGTCAGGTGAATAAATCCATTTACATGACACTTTTGTTTCAATCCGCACTTTAGCTGTGCAATGCTG
>NZ_JABULD010000879.1:0-2257 GCF_014060985.1 Pseudomonas sp. MD195_PC81_125 | reverse complement strand
ATCAACTCTTCGTAATGCTCGAAAAAGCCGGGTCTGCGGGGCAGCATGGGGGTTTCATGACAGCGTCGCCTGGGGGGAAAGAGGCGTGAATATAATGCTTCCTATTAAGCCCAGGTCAATTTCATTCCCTTTGGGAGACGTCTCGACTTTGTAAGGTTTTCAAAAAAAATGACAAAAAATGGCAAATAAATGATCCAGACAGACGCGTTAACTTTTTGTTTTATTTGAAAAACCCATTGGAAGGAATGAGAAAAACAGACGTAAGCATGCTCCTGCAGCTTGCTGAAAAGAGGTTTCAGAACTACTGAGAATTAAAAAAAATACCCACGCACGCTAAAAAAAATGCACTTGGATTAGTACGAATATCTAATAACGACCAACAATTACGCAGGCGTTTTTCCGCCACAGTTGATTTTGACAGATTCAAAATCAGCAACTCACCCTCGAGCAATTTCTCCTCACTACTCAAAACCCTGGAGACCATCGTCAAAGTTAAATCTGTCAGCTTCACTACCAGCGAGATGCTCCAAAGGTTCTACTACGCTTCCTACGGCCTTATAGACTATTTGATAAAGATACTTGATTGCGCAGCATATATTGTTATAAAAAACAAATTAGAGGGCATTACCCTCGAGGTGCTTTCTCAGGCATTCGCCGATGAGGTTTGGAGTAGCGCAAAGGACAACCGTAACCCTTTTTCCTCTCAGTTTAATTTCCGCTCCCTTATCGGTCGCAATGAACCTTTCTATAAAGTTGACAACGATCATCAATAACGAGGAGCGCCACCATGCTTTATAAAAATGCTGAACACGTCGACCAACAATTAATCGTATTGAGAGAAAAAAATGAGGCCCGCGAGCTTGCTGCGATGCACAGAATGCACGCCGCAAATGAAGTACCTGCGCCACCTACCATCAATTTATTGATCAAGACCAAGCTTTTTCCGTGGGAAAGCCTTGAAAGCCTACTCTTCCGAGTATCTACGTTGAATCACCTTTCAGGTATTTCCATTCTGCAGCGTGCACTCATGCTTCCGGAGAATGGGGTGATGTCGATTCGGCGACACCTGCAGTTAGGCGTAGCGCTCGGCCAGGACCTGAGAGCACTATCCCCAACAATTCCAACCCTGATGAGCAAATCGACGATTAGGCTGCAGGGGCATCTGCTACCGATCAAGCACCTCGCGCTCAGTTCCTACCGCGTGTGTCCTCATTGCGTGGAGGAACTAGGATACGGAAAGGCATACTGGTCATTGGCCCCGTTTTCCGTCTGCGAGATGCATAAATGTATGCTGATCGACCGTTGCGCAGCGTGTGAAAAGCCGCTGACAGCAACACGCCCCGCTTACGATCGTTGCTCGTGTGGTGCACGTTACTCAAAAATATCCTCAACTGAGAGTTCCAAAGCGCTACATGAAATGAGCCGTATCATTGCCGCCAAATTTACGAGACAGCCTATTACTAACGAGAGCCATTTATACCCGGATGAAGTTCTTTCGATGGAGTTACTGGACGTGCTGGAATTGCTAACGTTTCTAGCTGCCCTATCAGAACACCCAAGTACAACTTACCTGGACTTAAATCGTAAAATCGTAAGCCTAAAACTTTGTCATCTACGCTGTAAAAAGTCTTCCAGCGCATTATTGGACTGGCCAAACGGCTTTCATAAGTTATTAGCCTCTACTCGAAGTTTCAGGTCATACAATGAAACGACTGCCACTGTATACAACAGCATTTCTCATGTTATTGGCGCGATCCCTGCTGGGACGCAACGAAAATGGTGCCGCTTTATTCTGTCCGGCGTAGAGAGCTTTTTGAGTAACCGCGAATCGTGGAGCCATTCATCTTATTAGTGGAAAGCATACCGATGTTCGGCCTAACAGTTGAGCTGAGTGTTGTTCCTGGCGAAAGCCTGACGAATTTCCTGCAACGAGTTGCTGCTGCCAACTTTTTAAAGTTAACAGATCTCGTGGCGCACCTTAGGGATTCTACACAGCCGAACATTTTTCCGGACTCACTGCTCCCAACAACGTGGAGATCAGCCTATGAGCACCTGACATCTCAAACCACTAACAAAACGTGGTCTTGTCTAAAGCCAAAAATTTGCACCTCCTGTTTTTCGGAGCATCAACAAATCAAGGAGCCCTGGGATCTAACACTGAACACTGTATGCGCTTCACATAACATTTTGCTTAGGGATCGATGCCACCACTGCGCAAGTCCTTTCAACCTTCAAACCATCGAATGCCAAAAAWTGC
>NZ_JABULD010000878.1:0-1863 GCF_014060985.1 Pseudomonas sp. MD195_PC81_125 | reverse complement strand
GGTTGTGAGGGGAATGAACGTTAAATTAATGAGGAGCCTTGACACTACTCAAGGAATTTTTACGAGCGTCTGGACATAAAGTCTGAACTGATACTCGTCGTAAAAACGTTTCTTCATGTTGAATTCTGGCTTGAAGAAGGGATGCTTGTTTCTATTGCAGATATAGGCCTTTTTCGGGTTGTATTCCTTCAGGAATTCGACGCCGTGGCTTTCGGACATGAGCTTTATAGTAGATTCCAATTGTTCGGCTGCAACGCTCTGCCAGCCTGCCTTGTCCCGCTCTTTCAACTCGATCAGGTACAACTCTGAACCGACTGTCAGCATACAGTCGCATCGTGGCCTGCCTCTCGCGTCACCATCCTTGATTACACACTTGTCAATTGCAGTGAAAATGACATCCCTCTCTTTGGGGTTGCTGACGGTGGCGAGCCATTTGTTTTTTTCAGCGGTATCCACATAGGCAACGGGTGAGGATTGATCGTCACAAAGGCCAAACTCTAGATCGTCGAAAGGGCCTTTCTGGCAGGCGGTATCGAGAAAATTCACGCCTCCAGCTCCTCCTCGATATCCAGGAGACGATCAAACATTTCATTCCCTTCGCGAAGCGACTCGTTGAGATAATTGCTATCAGAAGGGATACCTTCAGCCATTGGGAGCTTTGCAATGCTTCCTGTCTTTTCATCGGCTTGGTAGATCGCCAAATCATCGGCGTCCAGCAAGGCTTTCAAGGGGATCACGTTGGCTAGCTTGAGTCCAAGATCGTCATGACGACTTTTCTTGAGAATTTTGTCGTGGAGCTGTTTTCCTTGTACTGCAATCGTCAAGTAATTCACCACATATGGGCTATGCGTTGTCAATACTAGGCGGTTTTTGTTTTCTTGATTATTGAACTGCAGAAGGCTCTGTAAAACACCCCATTGCGATAGAGGAAAAAGGTTTTGCTCTGGTTCTTCGACAATATTGATAAAAGCCGTTTTGTTGAACCGTGTCGACAAGGTCGAAATAAATGCACGCCGTTGCTCTATGGTCAGAGATTCAGAGAAGTACTTTTCTGCTTCTTTCCTGAAACGTTCCAGCTCCTTGGTGCTCATCGACTCTTGGCGGTTCTCTATGGGTTCTTTCACCCTGTTGACCAGGTATTGGCTCACAAGGTGGAGGGGAACAGCAGACTGGAAACCACTTGAGGCGTCAGCCAACTCCAGCTGGTACCCAGGCTCTCGAATGCTTAGTGTGTTCGTAAGCGGGTCGTATTCGAGATCAGCATTATTGATAGGGAGTGCAAGAGATCCCTTCATGTTTTCTTTGGCGTAGTTGAATTCGGTAAGAAACTCTTTGAGCGACTCAGAAGAAAGTCGCAGTTCCTCCGTATGCCTGACGTAGGAAATGAAATTACGCTCGGCAGGCACGTACATGATCTGAGGCAGGTGATATTCCTCTGCCTTGGATGGACTGATATGCATACGGCCATGAACATATTTGATCGTGAAGGCATCGCCTTCATAGTCGATTTCTGTTTCGTTTTTCTGACCAGACGAAACGTAGTTTTCGAGCCGATGATAGGTTAGAAACGGTTTGGTGAGTCGATCCTTTTCCTCAAACCATTTTTTATCGTAATCCCCTCGAACCAGCGCTTTTTCAATCCACGAGAAAGTCGAAAAGAGCTTGGCTAACGTGCTTTTCCCTGAGCCCTGATTACCCACGAACACGGTCACGCGCTTGAACTCTATCCAACCATCGTTTTTTACACCATCACGGATAGGGCCAAAGTGCTTGACGCGTAAGCGAGGCATTGATTACTCCAAGAAGATTGAGCTCATACGGTAATGCGGTGAAGCATATCAGGGAGAGGGGGRAAAGGGGAGA
>NZ_JABULD010000877.1:0-1591 GCF_014060985.1 Pseudomonas sp. MD195_PC81_125 | reverse complement strand
CAAAAGATAGTCTTGTCAACCACGAGAGGGCACCATGATAAACGACCGAATTCGTCGCGCACGCCTGCAGCGAGGGCTAACCCTTGATGCTCTGGCCATCCAGCTCGGCGACATAACCAAACAAGCTTTGAGCAAATATGAGAAGGGGTTGAGCACCCCGAACTCCACTCGCCTGCTGCAACTAGCTAAAGCACTGCAGGTCAATCCTGAGTACTTTTTCCGCTCAGAAGCGATACCTTTGGCACCTCTGGAATTTCGTAAGCTAGCCAAGATGCCCAAGTATCGCCAGGCCCAAGTAGAAGAAAAAAATTCGAGAGCACCTCGAGCGATACATCGCCCTAGAGGAATGTTTCGATCCCGCAGACATCAACACCCCTGTCACTCCCGCACAAATGATTGCAGTCTCCTCTATTGATGAAGCCGAGCTAGCGGCTGAGGAGCTTCGCCAATTCTGGGGAATTGGCACTGACCCCATTGCCAACCTCACCGAACAGCTGGAAGAGCACAGCATCAAGATTGCAATGCTCAATGGCCCAGACGATTTCGATGGTGCCTGTGCTACAACTGGCGACGGGAAGCATGTCCTAATTGCGTTGAATGCTGATCGCCCAGGCGAACGAATCAGGTTTACTGCCGCCCATGAGCTCGGTCATTGGGTGATGGCATTGCCAGAGGAGATGTCTGAAAAGGATAAAGAAAATTGCTGCCATCGTTTCGCAGGGGCGTTTCTGTATCCAGCCAAAAGCGTTACTGGCGATTTCGGCAGCCATCCTCGCACCAGGGTTCATCCACAAGAACTACTGATTGCCAAGCGGCAATACGGAATATCGATGCATGCCGCCCTGAGACGACTGAAGGATCTGAAGCTACTCAGCGAAGGTGGTTATAAATCCCTCACTATTCAATTCAGTGCCAAAGGCTGGCGAAAGTCGGAACCTGAGCCGATGCCGTGCAAACCGCCGCAAAGGTTTGAGTCGTTAGCATTTTGGGCACTGGCAGAAGGGCTGATTACCAAATCCCGGGCTGCCGAACTCTTGCGCAAGCCAGTAAAAGCCCTGGACCCAAGTTTCCTGGGCTCATCGGAGAGTGCATGAGCCTTATCTACATCAGTGATACGAATATCTGGATCGATTTCAGAAATGCCGGATTACTGGAGCAGATGTTTAGATTGCCCTTCACATTGTGTTGTACTGACTTCGTAATGCATGAACTTGAAGACTTCCCACATGACGAATTGCTTGATCAAGGTCTGATAGTCGAATCACTCGATGACGCCAGTGTCATGCGGTTATATGGTTTACGAATCGAACACAACAACAGTTCGCTGGCCGATGTGTCTTGTTACCTGCTGGCACAGCAAACACGTCGCCCTTTACTCACCGGAGATGGCAAACTGAGGCGCCAGGCACAGCGAGACGGACTCCAAGTACACGGAGCTCTTTGGTTACTGGATTTGATGGTTGAACATCACGTCATCGAAAGACTGCATGCAGCAGAAGCCTTGGCCCACATGCTTGAGCATGGAGCTCGACTCCCGGCTAGCGAGTGTGAAACAAGGCTCTCACGCTGGCGAGAGCCCTAAATAGCTGAA
>NZ_JABULD010000876.1:0-1472 GCF_014060985.1 Pseudomonas sp. MD195_PC81_125 | reverse complement strand
GTCGAAGTAGGGCGGGGAATCGTTAGCTATTTTAGTGTCTATAAAATATTTTTTTAGAAGTATTTGATCTTTTTAACTGTCAGTTCTGACAGTAGGCGGGTGAGCAGCGGGGAAGTAAATTAAAACTTCACTTGAGGAGAATGTTATGAAGGACGCGAAAATTGATTTGAGTGAAGTTGAGCTTTGGGCGAAGTTCCAAGCTGAAAGGTCAGGAACTATTTATCATGGGCGAGGTGAATTTTTTGATACTGATTTTACTTATTCTGATGGCTGGGATAACGCAGTAACCAGAGTGGCTTATCTTAATCACAGGATTCCAGAGTTGCATGCCTGGTTGTATTATCAATATAAAAAATCTGCCGACGGAAGAACGGTTGATGTCAGGACTAATATGTACAAAATGACTACGCGTCCAATAGATAAGCCGTGGTACAGAGGGAATTTGAATCTTGAATTTCATAATTTCAGTGTAATGCGAACTATACCTTCTCCCGATGCAATGTGGCAGGAAGTACAGCCTTCAGAATTTATTGCCTATGTACGATACGGATCAATTCCGATTCAATCCGCTAATATACAATTCCGTATCGCATGCAACTTTGATGGTACTCATAATGATGGGTGGGAGCATTCTTCATGGGAAGTATTTCCAATAAATGCTGTTCAGGGTGATGAGGTAGTTGATGAGAGGCTCGGCAATCCGCGAATCGTTGTCGAGCGATTTTTTGCAGGGCGAAAGAATAAACAGGGTGAATGAGTGAATGGATTTTAATAGTTCCCCAATGAACTATATACAGATGTTCAATTCTTGGGGGTGGAACCGGAGGGCGTGTTCATGGTTCAGGAATATGATGGCGAAACTGGTCCAGCCAGCGCTGTAATTATCACGCCTGCAAATAATGGAACTATCCCTCCTGTCCCGATTTCCGTCACGGGCACCACAAGCCTTCCGATGAATATAGTATTGCACTTGTACCGGGGGCAAGAATCGGTTCAGATAAGTAGCGGAATAATCAACGGGAATACATGGTCCCGCATCCTGAATGCTCATCCCCCTGGTAGTTATCACCTGGAAGCGATTCAGGCTTCGACATCAAGAGTGTCGTTCACTATCGAAGTTACTACACCAATTGTTAATGAGCCTTCCGGTGACGTAACGTCACCCCAATTCACAGTGCAGGGTAGTGGTGGTTTATTTAATGATGGTGTAATCACTCTCTATAATGCTGCGGATGATGCCTTGCTGGGTAACGCCACTATTCGGGTCGGTGGTAGTTGGACGGCTAATATCAGTCTGCCTGTTGAAACACAGCCACTGACTTATTATGCCATTCAGAAAGTCGGCACATACTCATCCTCTAGATCCAATCTGATGACTGTGGTTTTGAAAGTGGCTCCGGTCATCGATTCCCCGTCACCAGGAGCAGTGGTACGCGCCAGCGCTCAACTATTGATTACCGGACGGGGGTACG
>NZ_JABULD010000875.1:0-1868 GCF_014060985.1 Pseudomonas sp. MD195_PC81_125 | reverse complement strand
CAGAGAACTGGCGTGAGAACTGGCGCGACCTGCTACCAAAATGGAAGGCAGCGTTGCGTTATGCGAAGGAGCGAGGTTGGCGCTTCCATATCTATGACGAATCGCGGATCAGAGGCCAATCACTGAAGAACATCCAGTACTTAGAACGATTCAAGAACGCGGATTACGCGGATCAGGATCTGGACGCCATCATTCGCACGGTCGCTTTCAAGGGCATTGCATCAATCAGCTATCTCGTGGCGCTGCACTTTCAAGGCGCTGAAGCTCTGGGCAAATCGCATATCTTTCATCTCATCGCGACCCGTCAGTTGGATTGCGATATTTCCGGGCCTCTGAGCGATTCGTTAGAAGTCATGGTGGCCGAATGAATGACTTCGTTAGTGAACAGCCTAAGAGAGGCAAGATTGACCGGTCTTTCGTAAATATCGCGCCCGGCCAGGTTGCTTGCTATCAGAAAGAGACCTTCCGGATTACCCAGATATTAGATTTCCAATCCGTGCTGGCGATCAATGTCGAAACCGGGCAACCGAAGGTGCTTCAAATCGGCGAGCTCAAGCCGTTTCTTGGAGACAAGGTAAGAGGGCCCTACGCAGATTACGATTTAGAGGATATCGGTGCTGAGGAATGGGCCATCGCGCAGAAACGCTACGCGGTCATCGCCCCACTCCTGAGCATTGAAGGTCAGTCACGTAGCGTGGTCGAGCAACGTGCGAAAGACGCCGGTGTTGATGCGGTTACGGTTTACAGATGGCTGCGCCGTTACAAAGAGCAAGGCGAAGTTACCGCACTGATCCCACTTAAGCGTGGGTGGGGCAAGGGTCGTTCCAGGATCTCTGAGGGCGTCGAGAAGGTTATTGCCGAGACCATCGACGATTTTTACCTGACCGAGCAACGCCCGGATGTTGCCTCAACGGTTTATGAGGTCCGAAAGCGTTGCAAGGCTTTGAAGCTGTCTCCTCCAACCGTGTCGACGGTGCAGGCGCGCATCAAGAACATTCCTGATCGGACGCGTTTGCGAAGACGCGGCGATAAAGAACTCGCGGGCAACAAATATGACCCGCGCCCAGGCGGACTTAACACTGATTACCCGCTCCAGATCGTGCAGATCGACCACACGCCGGCGGATATGATCATTGTCGACGACGTTCACCGGCGTCCCATCGGCCGTCCTTGGCTGACGCTGGCAATCTGCGTGTATTCGCGAATGGTGACCGGCTACTACCTGTCGATGGATGCCCCCTCTGCGGTCTCGGTGGCAATGTGCGTTGTCCATTCAATCCTACCTAAGGAAAAGTGGCTGGCACTTCATGGGGTGGATGCTGAATGGCCGGTGTGGGGCAAAATGGGCACGCTGCACAGTGACAACGGTGCTGATTTCAAGACCAATAGCCTTGTGCAGTCCTGTGTGAACCACAATATCCGTCGTGACTTCAGGCCGAAGAAAAACCCGCAATGGGGTGGACACATTGAGCGCTGGATGGGCACATTCGCCGGCATCAACAAAAAAGATCGAGGCGCAACCTTTAGCAATCCTGCCGAGCGTCGTGAATATGACTCTGAGAAGCAGTCGATCTACACGTTTGCAGAATACGAGCAGCGGTTGGTCAGAAACCTCATCAAGTACAACAATAAATTCCATGAAGAGATCGACATGGCGCCGATCAAGAAATGGAATCTGGCATTTTTCGGAGATAAAGAGCACGACCCGATTGTGCCCCTACCGCCCAGGGTCGCGGATCCGTGGGGTTTCCAACTCGACTTCTTGCCTGCGACGCTGCGAACCATTCACCCCTATGGCGTGGAAATGGACGCGATGTATTTCGCTGAAGCACTGCGGCCGTGGATAGGTGCAACCGATCCTAAAAACA
>NZ_JABULD010000874.1:0-2077 GCF_014060985.1 Pseudomonas sp. MD195_PC81_125 | reverse complement strand
TGGGTACATCGGGAYCGGAGATTGAAGCTCACTTGGGAAGGTCTACTGCCAATTTCTGGCAAAGTCATCGTGATTGAAGACGATCCGACGCTTCGTATGCTCATGGGCGATATCCTGAAGGAAATCGGCGCACAGTCCCTAGCCTTTGAGACAGCTGACGATGCTTTGACATATTTGCTTGAGGCGCATGTGCCGTGCCCTCTGGTGGTGGTGGATCATGCATTACCGGGACAGATTCAGGGTGCTGAATTTATCGAGATGGTGAAGGGCAAGTGGCCTTCCACGGGATCCATCCTAATCTCTGGCTATTTGCTGGAGCCATCAACTATCCCCCGTTCGACCCAATACCTGCAAAAGCCGTGGTCATTGGATGACTTTGTCGTGGCGGTGGCAGCGGTTTTACAGCCAGGCTATCCGTTGCGTAAAAACTGACTCGCAGCGCTTCGGTGATCGCGCGGATTGCCGAGCTTCTTCAGTGGCTTTACACAGATCACCCATCGCGGCTGGTAGTGCTAATCATGGTAGTCAGCGCCGGCGACGGCACGAAGATAAGCCTGATCGGCCTCAATACGCAGCTCACGCCATTCCTGCCAGGTCACGACGCCCAACCGATCCATTTCATCAGCTAGACGCAAAAGTTCGTCGTGGTAAGCATCCGGGCAGTCCATTCGCAGCGTGCAATCATCCATTGCGCTATGCCAGCGATCGTAGGCACGTAGCTTGGCCTCTTGCTCTGGAGAGAAAAGGATTTTGCAGCTGTTCATGGTGATGACTCTGCGACATGGTTTGCCAGTTGAGCCAACTGCTTTGGAGACAGTTCAGAGGAGCCGACCAGAGGACAATACCTCTCGAAGGGAGCGCTTTGCACCAAGGTGTATTGACAGCCACAGCCCTACATATTTTTTTGGAATTTTTCGGCAGCGCATTGCTCCTTTGCATATGAGCAAAAGGAGGGCCTCATGAATCGCACTGATCTGTACGTCATTGAATATCGGCTTCACGGGAAGCCAAAGTCGTTCGTCATTCGATCGCCCAAAATGCGAAACGCGGATGCTTGGCATTGGGCATGTTGCGACGCGGATTTGGCGCCTATCCCAAAACCGGGGAAGGCTCCGCTCAAGGTGTTCAGCAAGCCTATGGCTGAGAGGTTCGGCGTGACAGATGTGAGATGGCGGGAAACCAACAAAGTAGCGTGGACGGAGGCAGTTTCATTATGACCCAAGACACAACGCAATCAGCGGTATCATCGGCCGACGATGAGCTAGCGCGAAATGCTGCTCTTTTCCTCGAGGCGGACCGGCTGGAGGCGCATGCCTACAGCATGCTTGAGGGTGACTCTACCAGTGCAGTGTCCTGGGAGCGCTTTACTGAAGCGAAAGCGCAGGCCGATGCTAAGCGTATCGAAGCGCAGCAGGATCTCCTGCGCATTCGCGGTCAACTCATAAATTCTCCGGGGCCGTGAGCATGTACATGGGTCCTCAAGGTTAACCGAACGGCTTCGTGAGCTGGATGAGCACCGACCAGAAACCCAGCAGGATCCAGAACGTTGCAAAAATCCAAGGGGTGCGCACCGAGAACAACAGCGCCTTTCGGTACCCCTTATGGGTGGACTCTCGCTCGCAAAACAGCGGTGATTCATCGTAGGCCATGCCCATGACCGGCTCGCTCCTCAATAGCTCGCTCTGCTTGTAGTACCAATGATCGATGATGTCGTAGGCCGCCCGAATGCCGGGCCATGCGTTGAGCGTGCTGAGTAATCCCAACAGCGCGAGAAAGGGAGGCACGATCAGCGTGAAGAGCTTGCCCCACTCAGGGTTGAGATTCCCCATGCAGGACGCGAACGCGATGACCAGAAAGGATTGCGCCGCCAGATAGGCGTCAGTCCGGTTGGCCAGGATCGAGGTCTCGTAATGAATTTCGCGACGATAAAATTCCAACCGTTCTTTGGGCGATCCGAACATCTTGGCGTTGTGTTCGGTCAACTCGGCCTCGCTGGTCGGTGAAGTCAGGATTCTTGGCAACGCGTTTACCTCAGAAAGGACCTGCAACGATGATCATCTATTTTTGTGTTCCAGTG